>NZ_JAXQGC010000051.1:0-46241 GCF_034331125.1 Proteiniphilum sp. | reverse complement strand
ATTATTTTAGTTAAAAACCCTGCTTAGACGGTACAGAGAATAGGGAGTATTAAAATATGCGAGTCCCATACGACCAGAGTGTAAGAAATTTAATATTATCGTATGCAAAGTATCTTTAAATATAAACTTATTTGTTTGTTTTCAGTACTGTTGTTTATTCAGATGATAACTGCACAGTCTGATAACTCCTTTGTACCTGCCGCTTCCAATATTGACGGGGCAGAATTCCCAAAAATATCGGACGACCTGAGGGTCTGGCTTCAAATTAAAGCGCCTTCGGCGGCGAGGGTCCAGGTTGCAGGAGCCCTTTTGCCGTCGCCCGATCCTGTCGACCTGGAAAGAGATGCGGAAGGCAACTGGACGATGATCACCCCTCCGGTGGTCCCCGGATTCCATTATTATTGGTTTCTGGTCGACGGTGTCCGTATGAATGATCCGGGATGTGATACTTATCATGGTTGGGCCAGGCCCACCAGTGGAATAGAGATCCCGACAGGAGATGAAGACTTCTACATGCCCAAAAATGTCCCTCATGGCGATGTCAGGGAGCATTGGTACTATTCGGATATTACCGGGAAATGGAGACGAGCATTCGTATACACCCCGGCAGAATATGAAACCAGTCCCGATAAGGAGTATCCGATCCTCTACCTGCTCCATGGCTCCGGTGAGAACGAAAGGGGATGGTCGCTGCAAGGGCATATGGGCTTTATAATGGACAATCTGATTGCCGCCCGGAAAGCAACACCTATGGTCGTGGTGATGGACAATGGCTATGCTGTTGCAAAAGACCCGGCGGCATATCCGCAGTCTACTTCCAGGAGTAACCGTTCATCTGTGCTGGCTGATGTGTACCTTAAAGAGATTATCCCTGAAATGGAATCGTTTTACAGGATCGCCCCGGGCAAGGAGAACAGGGCCATGGCCGGTTTATCGATGGGCGGTGGCCAAACTGCTTTTATCGGTTTTAATAATCCCGGGCTTTTTTCTTCACTGGGGTTCTTCAGTGGCGGCGGGGTTGCTGCAGATGCTTTCAACGACCCGTCGGCATACGGTGGACTATTTTCCGATGCAGCATCCGTCAACAATAAGTTCGACGTGCTTTGGTTTGGGGCAGGGACCGATGAACCTTCTTTTGCAGAAAGGAATGCCTACATAAAGAAAGAATTTGAGAAGGCAGGAATAAAAGGGACTTTCTACGAGTCGCAGGGTACTGCCCACGAATGGCATACCTGGCGCAGGTGCCTGCATGAGTTTACCCAGTTATTATTTAAAAAAGGAACAAAATGAAAATAAAGAATTTTTTATACTGCATTTTGGGGTTGGCCTTCCTCGTGTCATGTGGTCATCAGAGCAAACCGGATCAATTACAATGTGAATACCTGGCAAACCCCATGGGGGTTGATGAGCCTAATCCCCGGTTTACATGGAACATAAATGCGACCGGAAGGGGAGTATATCAAAGTGCTTACCGCATTATTGTCGGTGACTCCGAACGTGATGTCGATAACAGGAAGGGAAATATGTGGGATTCCCAAAAGGTAGGATCTGCCAACACCGTCAATATAGAGTACCAGGGATTACCGCTCGAAAGCAACCGGAAATATTACTGGCGTGTGTGCGCTGTCATTGACGGAAAGGAAGAGTGGAGCAGTACAGCTCATTTTCATATGGGATTGCTGGAACAGTCGGACTGGAAGTCAGACTGGATAACTACTAAAGAGGATTTGTTGAACGAAAGCCCATTGTTCCGCAAGCAGTTCGCTATCGGCAAGGAGATAAAAGATGCCTATGTCTATGTGGCGACAGCCGGATTTTATGAACTCTACCTCAATGACAGCAAAGTAGGCGATCATGTGCTGGATCCTTCAATTACCGATTATCGTAAGACGGTTCTCTATTCTGTTTTTGATGTTACCCATGAGTTGCTGAGAGGTGAAAATGCTTTTGGCGTGATGTTAGCTAATGGGGCATATAATCTGACCAAAAGGACCGGAGAACGCTATGCCTGGGCAGACGGAGGAACCCGGCTTGGCAACCCCAAGTTTATGCTGCAACTCCAGATTAACTACAAAGACGGCAGTAGCGAGAGGGTGATCTCGGACGATTCGTGGAAATATACACAGGGTCCCGTTACTTTTAATAACCTCTATGGCGGTGAAGATTATGATGCCCGCAAGGAAGTGGACAGATGGGCATCGGCCGGATTGGACGACTCGAATTGGAACGGGGCGGTTATAACCCAGGGTCCGGGAGGAAAGCTGAAAGCACAGATGCTGCCTATACGGGTAACGGACACATTGGTGCCTGTGGCGGAAACAAATCCGGCGGAAGGGCTTTACCTTTTTGACCTGGGGCAGAATATGGCCGGATGGTGGCGCATCGAAGTAGCGGGGGATCCCGGGCAAATCATCCGTGTCAGGGGTGCGGAATCACTCAATCACCAGCCGCCTAAGAAGCTGGAAGCAGCAGACCGCCTGACGGAGGATCGCAGGAGCGGTGCTATATGGACGGACTATACACTGAAAGGTAGTGAAATCGAAATCTATGAGCCGCGCTTCTTCTACAGTGGTTTCCGGTATATCGAGGTAAAGACCGGCGATGAAAAAAATCTGAAATCCCTGAAAGTCGAAGGGCGTGTAGTTCGTTCTGACCTTGCTTATAACGGGACATGGGACTCTTCGGATACATTGCTCAATAAAATACACAAAGCCGGCATCTGGGCCCAGATGAGCAACCTGGTGTCATACCCTACCGATTGCCCGCACCGTGAAAAGGGAGCCTATACCGGCGACGGGCAGGTTATAGCCGAAACCTCGATGCATGACTTTCATATGGCTCCGATGTATATAAAATGGCTGAACGACATGCGCGATGCACAGGAGCCTGACGGCAGGATACCGAATACGGCTCCTACGCTTGTCGGAGGTATGGGCGGCGGCGTGGGATGGGGCAGTGCCTATATATTGATCCCCTGGTGGATGAATCACTGTTACGACGATACCCGTATTCTTGAGGAGCATTATCCCACCATGAAAAGATATATTGAATATCTGCGGAACCTGGCCCGGATTGATGAAAAACCGGAAGAACCCTATATTATTAATTTTTTTGAAGGATTCTGGTATTCCCTCGGGGAATGGCAATCTCCGGGCATGAGCGACTGCCCTAACCACGATGTGGTCAATACTTTTTATTATTATTACGACACATGGCTGATGTCACAGATAGCAGATATGCTTGGACATAAAGAGGATGCAAAACAATTTATTGCGTTGAGCGATACTATAAAGCAGGAATTCAATACTAAATTTTTCAATCCCGCAACAAATCTCTATGGCCTCGATTCTACCTACCAAACGTACCAGTTAGTTGCACTGGTGGGGGATCTGGTTCCTGAACCACATCGCGAAGGTGTGCTGAAAACAATAACCGATGATATTCAGGCACGGGGCAATCATCTGAATACAGGCATCATCGGTACGAAGTATTTATGGCCTACACTGGCAGATGCCGGATATAACGACCTTGCATTTGAAATTGCCACGAAGGAAACTTATCCCGGTTACGGCTTCTGGATAATGAATAACTCGACAACACTTCTCGAAGCGTGGCGCAGTACTACGGGCAACCACCAGATGTTCGGGTCGGTCGTGGAGTATTTCTATAAATATCTGGCAGGTATTCAATCCCCGATGGAAGGTAAAACTACAAAAGGATATAAGCATGTACATATCCAACCCTATGTTCCCGATAAGCTCGAAGCTGCAGCGGCATCGGTCAGCACAGTTTCCGGAAAGATAGTATCTGCCTGGGAAAAGGGGACAGGAGAATTCCGGATATCGGTGACAATCCCGGCAAACACCACTGCCTCATTGGTTATACCCTGTGGAAATGGAAATGTTACCATAGCGGAGAATAATACCTTGGTCTGGGAAAATGAAGGTTACAAGACCCGGATAGAGGGAGTTACCAAAATAGAGAGAGATGCTGATCAAATAGCCCTCTCGTTGCTTTCCGGAAGCTACAGTTTTAATGTGGTTTTTTAATACCACCTTTCCCATAGGTGTCAAAAGTTAAATTTCTTATTTTTTTATTTATTTATGTCCACATAATGGAAACAGATCCGTCATTACTATAAAGTCGTTACTGTGGACAATAGAGAGGATAATAAAAACCGGTCATTTCAACACGATTACAACTTCCTTCGCGATGAAGACTTTATTCGATGGAGACTCTTTCAAACGAAGGAACTGGATGAATATTGGAACTCTTTTCTGATCGAACACCCGCATCTGGAAAAAGTGCTCCATGAAGCAATTTTGCAGTTTGATGCCGTAAAAATCAATCGGGACCAATTACCGGAAAAGGAAAGAAAAAATATTTACCAGGCTGTTTGGGTAGATATACAGCGGTATAAGAGACGTAGGTTGGTTAGGAGAATTAGTTCGGCAGCTGCGGTTTTAATGATAGCCATCCTGTCTGTTATATTCTTTACCCGTAAAGAGAACATCGGTCCGAACGATAGCCCAGGAGGAGAAATTATTGTAGGAGAAACGCTTCCCGAAGAGGATATATATATTATTTCTGGAGGAGAGAGAATTAATATAGCCCATAAATCCCATATTGGCCTCACCGGGGACGGTAAAGCGTTGGTAACGGATAGCACTGATTCGCGGAAAGAATTGCTGTTGGCTACCGCAGAACTCAACAAACTAGTTGTTCCTTACGGCAAACGAACGAATCTTACTCTTCCCGACGGCACAGAGGTTTGGTTGAATTCAGGAACCCAACTCGATTTTCCTACTGAGTTTACGGGAAGCAGGAGAGAAATAAGTGTAAATGGCGAGATATTTATCAATGTTGCCCACAATCCGGAAATCCCGTTTGTTGTGCATGCCCGGGATATGGATATTTATGTACACGGTACTTCTTTTAATATCTCGGCTTACCATGACGACAACAGGAAAACCGTTGTGTTGGTAGAAGGGAAAGTAAAAGTGAAAATGGCTGATAACCACACGGCAGAGTTACTACCCCATGAGAAATTAGAGATAACGGATAGCGATATAACAAAAGAGTCTGTCAACGTATCGGAATATACCAGTTGGACAAAAGGGATACTGGAGTTTGATGAAACACCTATATCAGAGATACTCAAAAAAATAGGGAGATATTACAATGTTCATTTTGAGAGCAGTCAGGAAATAAAACTCAATGATAAGACCTGTTCCGGTAAACTGTATCTCTCGCATAACCTGGACAGTGTCATGACCTCCGTGTCCGTACTTTCGTCCACCGTTTACCAAAGAGAAAACAATAATATTTATATCACTAAAAAATAAAATGCCTATGAGATAAGGAGTCGAATGAAATAAGAATCGGACAATGCTGCCACATTGCCCGATCATGCGAAATTAATTTACCAGTAAATCTTTAATCACGTAAACTAAATTCATAACAAATGTATGAAAGAAAAAATTAAATCTAACCTGATTGTATATAGAAAATGCAACAGAACCCTAAAAATCATGAAGATTTCAACTTTATTATTTTTTCTCTGTCTGTTTTCTTTAGTAGCGGAAAACGTATATCCGCAACAGACGGAACTTTCGTTGGATCTGAGAAATGTGACCATTAAAAAGGCCATTTCGGAAATTGAGAGGACAAGCGATTATGTTTTTCTTATTACTGATGAGGCACAACTCGAACTCAATAGGAGAACCAGCCTCCGGGCAAATAAAGAATCCATCCATGCTATTCTTGAAATTCTCCTGAAAGATACAGCGTTGGGATATACCGTAGTGGAAAGACAGGTGTCGGTATATAAAAACGCCTCATCAAAGGCAATAGAAAAGACTGAAAGTCGAAAGGTGGAGGTCGAACAACAGAAAAGAACTCTCACGGGAAAAATTATAGACGAACAGGGAGAACCGGTTATAGGAGCCAATATCCTGGAAAAAGGTACTTCCAACGGAACGATAACCGATGTGGATGGAAACTTCTCTTTGCAGGTGGAAGAGAATGCCGTATTACATATTTCCTATATCGGATATTTGACGCAAGAGGTCAATACTGCAGGCCGGAATACAATTCAGATCAGTTTGCAGGAGGATATGCAATCATTGGAAGAATTGGTTGTAATAGGATATGGGACAAGGACTCAGAGAGACATAACATCTGCGATCTCCAATATCGGATCGGAAACGATCAGCAAATCCGTAACGATGAGTGCTGAAAATGCCATGCAGGGAACCATGAGTGGTGTGCAGGTTACGGGGACTACAGGAAACCCAATGGGGCGCCCGTCCATCCGTATCCGTGGAACCAACACGTGGGGAGTCTCTGATCCGTTATATGTGGTTGACGGTATTCCCATTACAGAGATGGGTGCCGGTATAGAAGGGGAACATGCCCGCATTCAGGATGTGCGAGGCCCCCTTAATATAATGACCATGATAGATCCCAATGATATTGAATCAATCTCTGTATTGAAAGACGCTTCGGCAGCTGCAATTTATGGTGTGCGCGCAGCGAACGGGGTGGTATTGATCACTACAAAGAAAGGACGGCAGGATAAACCGTCGGTTGATTTCAGCAGTCGTTTTGGGGTACAGAATATTACGCAGGAATTAGACTGGCTGTCTACTCCCGAATATACCCGGTTTGTGCAGGATGTTTTTGCTTCTGATCCGGAGAGAAATCCAAATGAGGCCAATATAGGGCGTTTCGATCCTTCCAGTCCGCGCTATCTCGGAAATTCCCCTACCTATAACTGGGAAGATGCCGTACGAAATAAAAACGCTGCCACACAGGATTATTCCGTAAAAGTATCCGGAGGAACGGACAACACCGACTACTATGTGTCATTGGGGTACAGTGATACCGAAGGAACAATATTGGTAAATAACCTGCAAAGGTATTCCGGCGCTGTAAAAATCAATACTAAAATAAACGATTGGATCAGAACCGGAATAAATTACCGTCTGGTAAATGCTGCCGGAAGAGCGGCTCCGGATGACTATTTTGATCTTATAAGGAGTGCTCCATGGCAACCTATTTATGCTGCAGAAGGGATCCCCGGTTATAACGGGTATGCTTATGCTGTCGGTGGTATTCAACCTGACGGTTCCTATGACAACCAAAAATTGTATGGGGCAGGCACGCGCATCAACGAGGTGGGAAGAAGTAATACCAATGATCAACGGTATGATTCCTGGCGGAATATGGGGAATATTTACCTCGAGTTAACACCTTTGAAAGGATTGACGCTGAGAGGAACGGTCAGTCTTGACAGGTATATCACAACCAGATATACATTTTCCGACTATGATGCCAATGGTTTTGACTATACATCCGGAGATCCCCGTGCATTGGGAGGCGGTAAATCAGTCGGCTCATACGGAGAAAGAGATACATACAATAATAACCTGGTACAGGAACTGATGGTCAATTATGCGAACAGTTTCGGAGACCATAACTTTGATTTTCTGTTCAACTTCTCCAATCAGAAGTATGATGCAAAGTACCGGATCACAAGTACCGAGTACATGACTACCAAAAAAGACTATTTGCGCAATTTGGGAGGTGAAAGGAACTATACAAGTGTAGGAAGCGAACAGTTGCGCTGGGCATTACAAGGGTATTTATTTCGTGTAGGATATAATTTTGCTCATACATATTACCTCGATGCTACAGTACGCAGGGATGGTAGTGCCCGTTTCGCACCGGAGAACCGATGGGGTACATTCCCCTCTTTATCCGCCGCCTGGCGTATAAAGAGTGAACCTTTCATGGAAGATATCCTATGGATAGACGATCTTAAACTAAGAGCCGGTTGGGGGCAATTGGGAAATCAGGAAGTGAGGGATATGGCCTATTTATCGGCTATATCAAAAGCGCCTCATTATGCAATGGGGAATACCTCTCAAAGCGACCGTCCCGCATCAGGCGCTTTTTATGAAGGAGCCACCATTTTCGGTATTCCAAACAGAGACCTGACATGGGAAAAAACAGAAACATTCAATATCGGATTCGACTCTCAACTGTTCAGGGGATTATCCCTTTCAGCCGAATATTACTACAAGAAAACGCACGGTATATTACAGGCTATAGATATTCCACCCAGTGTCGGGGTAGTAGAAACACCTGTAGCCAATGTGGCGAAAGTGCAGAATCAGGGTATTGAGATTACAGCTAACTGGCAAAGCAGAATAGGACAATTGAATTATGCAGTCGGTGCTAATTTAACTACCACCGCCAATAAGGTACTGGAAACCTATAAGCATATTCCTACCTCCGGAGGGTCAGTGGAAGAAGGTTATTCCATGTTTTATCACAAAGCGTACAAAGTGGCCGGTATTTTCCAGACAGACGCAGAAGCGCAGGAATGGATGCAAAAATATGAAGATGTCAATTACATATCGGGTAAAGTGGGGGCAGGTGATTTCTATTTTGAAGACCTGAGAGGGGCGCCCAAAGAGGAAGGACAATTCTATTCTGAAGGAGCTGACGGTAAGATAGACTCTTATGATATGGTGAAAGTTGGAAAATCTATTCCCGGATACTTCTACGGTATTAATCTGAGTGCAGAATACAAGGGATTTGATTGTAGTGTACAGTTTTCAGGAGTCGGTGATGTGGTAAAGTATAACAGGATAAAAGCACTGACTTTTATGCCGACCGAAGGTGACAATGTGACTAAAATTGTCTATAATGCATGGACCCCTGAAAACAAACAGAATGAATACCCCCGTCTTGTTTTTGGTGATCCTGCAGCCAATCTGAGATACTCCGATTTCTTTTTCGAAAGTGGTGCTTATTTCAGGCTCCAGAATATTCAGATCGGATATACTTTGCCACAGTCCGTATATAATGCATCAAAAAACTATATACGTAATATAAGGATCTTTGCCGGAGCATCCAATCTTTTCACGGTCACACCTTATACCGGGCTTGATCCTGAAAGTGATGCATACCCCGCACCCCAGACATTTTTTATGGGGCTAACTGCTAAGTTTTAATTATGGCTATCTTTAAAACACATTGAATATGAAAATATATAGATATATAGGTATTGTAACTTTGATGATAATATGTTTTACCGGAATTTTTTCCTGTTCCTCAGAACTTGATATCAAACCCACGTCAGAGTTGGAAAATGAATATTTTGAGAGTGAATTACGTATTCAGGAAGGTGTCGGTGCCTGTTATGCTGCAATGGCGAATATGTACGGAGCTTTACTGAATGACGGAGGAGGAGTACATGAAATCCTGTTCCTTCCCGGTGATGATATTACCCATCAGGATGCAGGAAGGGCTGCTATGGAAGCTTTTTCCGGCTTAAACAGTACCAACGGTCAGGTTAGCACCTTGTGGACACGTCTCTACCAGATGATATACCGCTGTAATTTTATTCTTGAAAAGATAGAAGAAGAGGAGGTACAGGCTGTCTATGTAACTCCCGGGTTGTATGAGATAAACAAAGGAGAAGTATTATTTCTCCGCTCATGGTGTTTTTACCGTTTATGGGATTTCTTTCGCAAAGCGCCTCTGCAGGATAAGCGTATCCGTACTATTTCGGAAGCTCTTCTGCCCCCTTCCGAAGGTTTCCAGATGCTGGATAAAGCCATTGAAGACCTGGAGTTAGCGGCTACTCTGTTACCGGAAGAAACCTACTGGCCTTTGCAAACAGAGCGTGGACGGGCTTTCAATGAAAGTGCTTACGGTTTATTGGTAAAATGCTATTCGCTTCGTGCAAGGTATAATAGCGCCAACTCTGATGATTACCGGAAGGCAATCACCGCTTTTGAGAAAATCAAAACACGTGAACTGGTGCATTTTGCCGACAACTTCGACTATCATCACGAGAACAATAAAGAATCCCTGTTCGAGTATCAGGCAAGCCATGCCACCGAACAGGACAATGCCTGGCTGGATAATAATTTTGGCGGAGGCGTAGGTCAAATGGGTGCCATGTATCATTACAGTACCAACCATTGGGGTAATTATATGTCAGGAATCTACGGCCCTACTAAAAAATTAATAAGTGCTTTCGAGAACGGTGATCCCCGTAAGGAATTCACTTTTGCTAATTATACGACCAATGTATATGGAGATGTTAATGTGCCGGCAGAACCCTGGGAAAAGTTCGATAATCAGCAACTGATGAAATATGTATTTCCGGGACGTTGCTGGTTTGAACCGGTATGGGGGATCAATTCTACCAATAATCCCCGTTTGATTCGTTATGCCGATATAAAGTTACTGGCAGCCGAAGCCTATTTGCAGACAGGAGATCAGGCGAAAGCGCTCCAACAGGTAAATGATATCCGCGAACGGGCCCGGCGATCTACCAAAGACGGAAGTGTATCTGCCGTTCCTGCTGATTTTACATCCGTAACTATCCAGGATATCATGGATGAACGGTTTGTGGAATTGGCTGCCGAAGAAGGTATCCGTTGGACGGATCTGCGCAGTTGGCATGCCGCAGGATTTATTAATCTGGCAACATGGACTGCAAGAGATTTTGGTTATAATTACGATGTACAAAATTTCGAGTTCGAAGTGGCCAAGCACCTGTTATTCCCTATACCTCAAAGGGAAATGGATACGAATCCTCTGATGGCGGCAGCAGGAAATAATCCTGGTTATGAATAAATAAATGTGTAAATTAAGGCTAAAGCCTATACAAAAGCTTTAGCCTTAATTTTTAATGGTGTGATCATGCAGTCATACAGACACTATTTGTATTTTTAAACTGTTTATTATGATTCAGATGATAGTAAGGAAAGCGGTATTATCAATGATACTATCGGTCATCTTCCTGCAATGTACAAAAGGTGACCCGGCTGTACCGGAAACTCCCGATCCAACAGAGGATTATGAAAAGGTAACTGTCCGGATTGATCAGGGACAAACTTACCAGGTCATAGACGGATTTGGTTTTTTCGGTGCCCATGATGTCTGGTGGGGAAACGCCGCCGATATGTGGAATGATGCGTGGGGAGAAAAGATAATTACCGATCTCGGTATCACTATATGGCGAAATGAGATATACCCTCCTGCCATACAACAGGCACAACAGGATGCCGACTGGAATAAACAGCTGCCTGTAGTACGTGGGCTCAAAGCGAAGGCTGATCAGCATGGTGTGCCGCTCAAATTTGTTGCTACCGTCTGGAGTCCCCCGGCAGATTTAAAGTGGGCAGCTCAAATGGCGTGGGCCGGCGATACCGAAGCCACCCGTTGGGAAGATCCCAATGTAACCACTAAAAACGGTGGAACCCTTAGTCCTGATAAATATCCTGATTATGCGGACTGGCTTAACAGCCATATCCGGTTGTATGAAGACGAGGGAATAGATCTGTATGCACTCAGCCTGCAGAACGAACCGGCTTTTTCTCAATATTTCAACTCTTGTCAATATACTGTTGCCTGGTATAACGATTTGCTTATCAATGTGGTTCCGGGTATCAAGTCCGCTTTTCCCGGAATAAAGATATTCGGCTCGGAGAATATGCTGTTGACCGAGGGTCAGGATGAGAACTGGCGCTGGTTCTATCACTCAGGCATCAAAGCAAATACGGAAGCTGCGGCAAACCTGGATATCCTGGCCGTACATGGATACAACGATGGAGTATTACCTACATCCGGATCGGAGCTTGTTAAGATGTGGACTAATCATACCGAACAATTTGCAGAGCCTATGGATAAGAAAGTCTGGATGAGCGAGACTTCCGGATATACAGAATCGTGGGAAACAAAAGATGGGAAACCCGGGGCATTTGGTCTGGGACTGGATATAATGACTGCCCTTAATTACGGGAATATCTCAGCCTGGATATGGTGGCAGGGAAGCCAGTCGGACGGTATCGGCGAATATAATCTGATGAAGGGTATAACACCCGGTAATAAATATTTTGTATCGAAACATTATTACCGCTACATCCGTCCGGGTGCCGTGAGAGTAAACGCTACCGTTTCCACAGAAGAAGATGATCTGTTCACTACTGCTTTTACACATGACGATAAAGGGACATTTACCATTGTAATTGTCAACGCAGGAGAGACCAGATCCGTATCAATACAGGGAAATAATCTTCCGGATGAATTTGTAATGTATCGTACCAATGCATCGGGTTCAGAGAAATGTAGTTTGATTGAGACGGTTAAGTCGGGGAATGATAAGAGTTTTGTGCTGCCGCAAAATGCCATCGTGACCTTACAGGCGGGAGGGGACCCTTTGTAATGGTCACCGTGAAAGAATAACAAATAAAACAATCGAATAAGTGAAAAATATTTTTTTATTAACCGTTTTTCTTACAACCGTTTTACTGCAAGTCGGGTGCAGACAACAAAAGAAAAGTGAGTTCCAGGTTGCCGATAATCAGGGGGTTAAGGATATTCGTGCATTTTATATCGGGCATAGCCTCAGCAATCCCATTGTCGGTCGTGTCCACTCGCTCGCACATCATCACGAAAAGGCAGAGTTCAGTATCCGCTACCAGACCAATCCCGGATCATCGCTCCAGCAGAGTTGGGAAATCAGGAACGAAGGATATACCGCTATCGAACCCTATTATGCAGGGTATTACGATACCCGGTACGGGCTACCTGCAGGAGGATTTGATGTGCTGGTATTGACCGAATCCGTGCCGAGGCACCTGGGTGAAGGGATAGGCAGAACCTATCAGTATGCCGATAGTTTGTACCGTTTCGCTGTTGAATATAATCCAGATATACAGGTTTACCTCTACGAGATATGGCATTGTATCTATAGCGGTACACCTACCGGATGCTACTACGATATCGACGCTAATCCGTGGCGACAACGCCTTGACGATGATTTGCCCATGTGGGAAAGTGTGGTCGATACGCTGAACAGCCGGTTCAATCCTGCCAAACCTGTTAAGTTGATCCCGGGAGGGCAGGGAATGGCGGCATTATACGACGCGGTTATGGCGGGAGATCTACCGGGTGTATCTACTTTGGAAGATCTTTTTATCGACGATATTCATATCAGTGGTATATCCGCTTATTTGGTGGCGTGTATTCATTTCGCGACAATCTACGGAGAATCTCCGGTAGGACTGCCCAATGTGCTGACAGACATGTGGGGAAATCCTTATAAAGATAATCCTACTCCCGAGCAAGCGGCGATACTACAGGAAATCGCATGGAAAGTGGTAAGTGAATACACACCGGATCCTTTATGATACCCCCAAAAGAAGAGGATAACAGTTCCATGCACCCGGGATATAAAAATAAAACAATTGTATGAAACGACGTGATTTTTTGAGAACAACCGCCGTAGGAGCCGGTATAATGGCAATAGGCAGTCATGAGGATATTTTTGCGTTGCCAAACTATCCATTGGAAAAGAATAAGTTGCCTCGCTGGCGTGGATTTAATATTCTCGACTTCTTTTCCCCTCAACGGTATGTGGAAAATCCTCAGCGGTTTGCCGCGACGGAACAGGATTTCAAATGGATGGCCGATTGGGGATTCGACTTTGTCCGTATTCCCATGGCCTATCCCAGCTACCTGAAGTATGATCCGGCCACGGGAAGGGATATTACTCCCGAAGAAACGGTTGGATTCAGGGAAGAAGCGATTGAAGCTATCGAACAGATAGTCTATACGGCCAATAAATACAATTTACATGTAAGCCTCAATTTACACCGGGCTCCCGGTTTTTGTATAAATGCCGGATTCCATGAACCCTTTAACTTATGGAAAGATGAAGAGGCACAGCAGGCTTTTTACCAGCACTGGGATATGTGGGCGAAACGTTTTAAAAATGTTTCCCCTGAATTATTAAGTTTCGATCTGGTCAACGAGCCTTGTTTCAAAGAAGATATGAACGATCAGTTCGCTCCGGCCACCGCTATTCCCGGTAGTATTTACCGTAAAGTGGCTATCGGATGCTTAGACGTTATTCACAGGCAGAATGCCGACAGAATGGTGGTCGCTGACGGGAATAACGGAGGTGCCCTGGTGATTCCCGAACTGACGGACCTTCCCATAGGGCAGAGCTGCAGGGGATATTATCCGCATTATGTATCCCATTATCGTGCCGGTTGGGTATGGAAAAATCCCGATGATGCACCGCT
Organism: Proteiniphilum sp.; assembly: GCF_034331125.1. Classification (NCBI taxonomy): domain Bacteria; kingdom Pseudomonadati; phylum Bacteroidota; class Bacteroidia; order Bacteroidales; family Dysgonomonadaceae; genus Proteiniphilum; species Proteiniphilum sp. The sequence goes on along the minus strand of NZ_JAXQGC010000051.1, from coordinate 32,127 downwards.
GCCTGTATGGCCGGGTATTATCAATGGGGAAAAATTTGACCGTAAGGTACTCGAAGATTTTTATCGCCCCTGGACCGATCTGGTGAAACAAGGTGTGGGTGTACATTGCGGTGAATGCGGATGCTACAGTGAAACACCCCATGATGTTTTTCTCGCATGGTTTGAAGACCAACTGGATATATTGACAACCCACGGAATAGGGTGGGGATTATGGAATTTTCGCGGGACTTTCGGTATACTTGACTCAGGGAGAAAGGATGTGGCCTATGAAGACTGGTACGGGCATAAACTGGATCGTAAACTCCTGACTCTGCTTCAGAAGTATTAATAATTATAAATATCCATTCAATTATGAGGAAATATATTTTTTTGATTCTGATCCTGTTTTCCCCATCGATATTTGCTTCCATACGGACTTATTCCTATCCGGCAGAAATAAAGGCTTCCGATAGTTATGCGCTTACAGTGGATGGTGTTCCGGTTCATGTGATAGATAATCCCGTACCTTGTTCATTTGCCGCTTTTGAGATGGAGCAGGCTGTTTCTGTTGAAATTGAAAGTAAAGTAACGGTCAAATGGGTAGATGTCCGTCCGCTAAGTGCCGGGATTAAACCAGTGATCAAAGAGGATAAAATCTGTTTTACTATCACTGAACCGGGTAACTACAGTGTGGAGATCAACGGGAAGCTGAGTCATCCTCTTTTTATTTTTGCCAATCCGAAAGAGGTGAAACCATCCAAAGACGATCCGAATGTTCTCTTTTTTGAAGCCGGGAAAGTACATCGTCCGGGTATAATACGGCCTGAATCCGGTCAACACGTCTATATTGAAGGAGGAGCTTATGTTATAGGCGCTATTGCAGCCACAGGAGTGGAGAATGTAAGGGTTTCCGGTCATGGTATAATGGACGGTAGTTTGAACAACCGGTTGACCCGGGAGCAGACGGCAGCCATTTTCTCCGTAGACAATGGATACGGGTCGGCAGGGAAATACCAGCGGTTTATTGAGTTTATCGACGCTAAAAATATTTCAATTGAAGGACTTATCTTACACAACAGTACTACCTGGCAGGTCGTACCCATCAATTGCGAGAATGTCACTATCTCAGGGTTGAAGCTGGTCAGCGATAATCCGAGCGATGATGGTATTGATATTGTCCGTAGCCGGAATGTGCATGTGAAGGATTGTTTTGTTCGGGTGAAAGACGATTGTGTTGCTGTGAAGGCGCATCTCGATTATCCGGATAATGTGATTGTCGACAGTGTACTGGTCGAGCAATGCGTGTTCTGGAATGCAGCATGGGGGAACGGACTGGAGATCGGTTTCGAACTACATGCCGCGGAAGTAAAGAATATTACTTTTCGCGATTGTGATATTATTCATGTAGAATCCGGGGCTGTGTTCAGTATTCACAATTCGGACAAAGCCATCGTCAGCAATGTGTTGTATGAAGATATCCGGATTGAAGATGCGCGACATAAACTGTTCGACCTCGGTATTTTCAGGTCGAAGTTTTGTACGGACGGATCGTCCGATGAAGCCTATTTGGCCGAATTTATTACCCATGACGTATGGGATAACGAATTAAGAATACCGGAAGGTAAAAGAGAGGAGCATGCAAAATACAGGGGACAGATTAAAAATATAACTTTCAGGAATATTCAGGTATTGGAAGGGATTTATCCGTTTTCAATCTTTATCGGTTACGATGATCAGCACGCAATCGATGGGGTAACGATTGAAAATCTGCAACTCTATGGAAAGAGGATCAACTCCTTGGAGGAACTCAAACTGCATACCGAATTTGCCCGAAATATCCGTGTAGAATAGTATAAAACTTATCCAAACCGTCTCATTATGATACTCTTGAAAAGAAGTAATATCGCTGTACTTGTATTGGTCTTTATTTTATTTTCATGTAAAAAGGCTGAGAATGAAGAATGGGTCGATCTGTTGAATTATACTGACTTTTCGAACTGGTCTCACTTTGTCCTGAAACCGGAACAGAAAGGTGTGGAGGAATCGGAAATGCAGTATCCGCCCGAATGGTTGATACCCAAAGTCTATCTCTCTGATAATCCCGATTCAACCGTTTTCAGTTACCAGATGCATGAAGGTAAGAAAGTGCTTCATATATCGGGTGAATTGATTGGGTTTTTGACTTCCAAAGAAGAATACGACAATTATCATTTGAAATATAAATTCAAATTCGGAAAGAAATGGCAATGGCTGGGCGATCGTCCACGGGATGGCGGTATCTTCTACCATGTTGTAAACCCCGCTTCGGATAAGGAACGATCACCCCATGAATTTAATATCCATGATGGAGATATCGGAAGTTACTGGAGTTTCGGAGGCTATGGAGATATACCAGGTAAGGTATCCACTGATTTGCCGGAGAGTATTACTTCGATTATTCCGATCCTGAAACCTGTTATTCCCAGTCTGAAAGATACTATGTACCTTTTTGATCCTGCCGGAACGCCAAGCACATTCAGTTCCTCGATTACCGATATGCAGATAGCTGTCGCAAACCCGATAGCGGATAATCCTCTCGGGGAATGGAATGAACTCGATCTTATCTGTCTGGGAGATACCATTATTCATGCTGTCAATGGAAAAGTAGTCACTGTGCTCTATAATTCACGATATGAAGCGGAGGGAGGCGGATTGGTACCGCTTACCAAAGGAGCAATAAAAATACAGAGTGAAGGAGGGGAACAGTTTGTTGAATATATAAGAATCAAAAAGATCACTGAAATACCCGAAGAGTTCAGAAGTAGTCTGACAAGCTTTGAAACTCCGGCAGATGCTGTGGCATCTTCTCCCTCTACACCTGTGGAGGAAGAAGCGGACACCGAAGTAAAATGGGTGAATCCCGAAATAACACCGATGCCAGGGTTGAGTCATCACGTGTTGCAGAGCGAAGCGTTAGGCAAGGAGGTAGGCTATGTGGTATGGACTTCGGAATATTATCAAAAAGAGCGTAGCGAAGGTTATCCGGTACTATATTTCCTACACGGTGTAGGAGGGACAGAGTCTGCCGATGCCGCATCCTTTTCCCATTGGGTGTCGAAAGCCATCGCGTATGGTTTCCTGCCTCCATTGATTTGCGTGTTCCCGAACGGGGGAGTAAGTTATTACCGGGGAGAGGTGGAAAAAATGATTGTCGACGAACTGGTCCCTTTGATAGATAAGAATTACAATACTATTCCGCGGGCAGAATCCCGTGCATTGGCCGGTTTCTCGATGGGTGGGGAGGGCGCCGTATATCTTTCGGTGATGCATCCCGGACTTTTTTGTGCGGCAGGTAGCATGGGCGGAGAATTAAAACTCGACGATCCGCAACTGAAGGCTGCCATCGAAAAAGCGATTCCTCAATGGAAAAAGGTCAATTACGGATTTTATCTGGTCAATGGCGATGGTGACCAACCTGACGCATTCAAGGACTTTACCACTATTCTCACAGGGGAAGGTATTGACCACCGTGGGGTGATTCTTCCCAATACAGACCATAACTTAGGGCATTATTATGAACGCTCAATCGGTGGTCTGCTGGCGTTTCTCGCAAATCATATCAAAGATCATAATTAAATTCATATGAAACGAGCATAACACCTATTCTCAACCGAGTTCATAATTATCGCGAAACAACGTTCGACGACCGAATGGGAGTCAATTCCATACACCGACAAGAAAAAAATAAAATAATCGTATGAAAACTACATATTATCTGCTTTCTCTCTTTTTATTGTGTTTTACCCCGTATATATCAGCAAAAGAATACTTCGTTGCCCATTATGGGTCTGATAGCGCACGAGGAACAATATCGGATCCATTCGCTACTATCCAGAAGGCCTGCTCGGTTGCCCAGGCCGGGGATACCGTTACTGTGCGCGGAGGCGAATATTATATCGATGAACAAATTATCCCTCAGAGATCGGGTAAACCTGGTGCGTGGATACTTTACAGGGGAATGCCGGGAGAAAAGGCGATTATCGACGGGCAGCATGTAATTGTTGCCAACGAAAAACCGTTCTCATCACAGTCTGCGGGATTGTTCCAAATCACGGCGAAAGAATATATCCATGTGAAAGACCTCCATTTCAGGAACTCCTATTCCGTGGGAATACTTGTGGGATATTCTTCCAATCTTCCGGAAGCTGCCCCGGAGGAAAAGCGCAATACCAGATATATCACGGTGGAGGGATGTAGCGTAGACAGGAGTTTTAATTCGGGCATATCGGTCTGGTACGCCGATTCGGTCATCGTAACCGGTTGTGAGGTGATCAGGGCCAATGATATTGAGTTTCGTTTGCCCGAAACAAGGAAAGGACATGAAGCGCCTCATGAAGCGATATCGATATGCGGGGCTCGATATTTTGAGATCAGCTATAATCACATACATCATTGCTACAAAGAAGGAATAGATATCAAAGAAGTATCATCGCATGGTGTAGTACATAATAACCTGGTGCATAATGTACCGCGGCAGGCTTATTATGCCGATGCGTGGTTCGGATTGCTCGAGGATATCGAGTTCCGCGATAATATTGCCCATTCATCCGGCTGGGGATTCGCGGTCAGTGTAGAAGGTAAAGGATCGGAAGTACGTAATATCCGTATTCATCATAACCTGGCCTATAATATCCAGGGAGCAGGAATGTTATTTGGATTATGGGGTGAAAACCTCATGCGATCCGATATACATATCTATAACAATACCTTCTATAATTGTGGTTCGGATGGCTGGTTTAGCGGCAATGTAGGAAGTATCGATATTCTGTCGATGAATTGTAAAGATGTATATATCTATAACAATCTATGTGATAAAGGATTCGATTATGAAATAGGATTTGGTTTCGGCAAAGATGAATTACCCGAAGCTTTGGAAAAGCAGAATATTGTCGTGAAGGATAATCTTGTATCGGGAATTAAAAATAAGGAGATCCGGGTCGGCCAATTCGAGGCTAAAGTGGTCGAGTACATTCCCGAAGGAAATAAGATAGCTACGCCGGAATACAGGAACAGCCAACTTTTTGATTTCGTTCCGGTTTCATTGCCAAAACCGGATAATAAGAATAAATGGAAATATGCACCTTCTCCCTGGTATGGGGCATATCGTCCAGTTACAACAAAATAATTGTATGAGATATTTACCCGTTATATTAATGTTCCTGATAATGGCATTTGTTTTTTGTCAGGTTGAAGCACAAAGTGGATCACAGGCTATACCCGATCCCCTGTATTGGAATATTTCACCGGATCAGGATGCCATTACATGGAATGTGGCAGAAGAGAATAAACTCCCGCACGCGGATGATATTGAGATGTCAGGACAAAGGCTTTCGGCTATTGTCAGGTATGAAGTGGATAAGCAGAAGAACCTTACCATAAACCGTGATATCATTTTCCCGCAATTAAGGAGATTTGTCGGCTCATCGGAACCGGACTGGTATAATTACCGCGCCTATCTCCGCCGGAGTTTCGATGATCGTTTTTTACCATCGATCGTTTTTGAGGATATCATTCTCCAGCCGAAACTCGATTCGGTGAGGATAGACGGTATATTGACATTCTTCCATTCTCCTATTGAAGGGATGATCATAGAACGAGCGCTGTTCCCGTCCATGACACAAAGGCAAATGGTGGAAAAGTGGGTAATAAGGAATATCTCACAGGTTGAAAAGAGGCTTCATATCGGGCATACTGCTTTCGAACAGGAAGAGAAGGGGATGCATGGAGTGTATAAGGTTGCCATTCGTTGCGATTCAAAACCGGAAGTAGTTATCGAGCCGGGAGAGGATTATTCCTTTGGACTTTACTTCTCTGCAGGAATGAGCAATGAACCGGACGTGAACCAGTGTTTTGCGGATGCGGAAAAAGAAAGGAAGGCATTTTTACATGTAATGAAAAATAATCTTGTCCTGAAATCCCCGGATCCCGTTATCAATACCTTGTTTTATTTTTCCAAGATCAGGGCCTCCGAGAGTATTTTTGAGACTAAAATGGGATTGGTACATTCCCCGGGAGGTGGGAATTATTATGCAGGGGTTTGGGCCAATGACCAGGTAGAGTACAGCGGGCCGTTTTTTCCCTGGTTGGGTTATGGGAATGCCAATATAGCCGCTCATAATGCCTATAAACATTTTCTGAAAAATATTCCGCCGGAAGGTGAATTTATCAGGTCATCTTTCGAGATGGAAGGCGATCTGCCCTGTTGTTCCAAGGACCGGGGAGATGCAGCCATGATCAGTTATGGTACTTCCCAGTTCGTATTGGCTTTAGGCGATAAAAAAATTGCGGAAGAACTGTGGCCATTGATCGAATGGAGCATAAAATACTGCAATGCCAACCTCAACGGGCACGGCGTGGTATTATCGGATACGGATGAGATGGAGGGCCGTATCCCGACAGGTAATGCCAATCTGGCTACCTCGTCACTTTATTATGGTGGACTTATCAATGCGGCAAGAGTAGCCCGCATGCTGGATAAAAAACCGGCAGTTGAGAAAGATTTCCTTCGCAAAGCAAAAAAACTGGAAACAGCCATTGATAACTATTTTGGAACAACCATCGACGCTATTGAAACCTATCGTTATTTCGACGGGCATCAGACATTTCGACATTGGATTTGCCTGCCGCTGGTAATGGGTATCCAGACGCGGAAAGAAGGTACCCTGAATGCCCTTTTCGACAAGCTGTGGGCCGATAACGGCATATTGGTCGAGCCCGGAGACAACGTCTTCTGGGACAGGGGAACACTCTATGCTTTCAGGGGGGCTTTCAAAGCCGGTGCGGCCGACAGGGCTTTAGGCCGGCTGTCATCCTATTCCCAATCCCGTCTGCTGGGCAAGCGTGTTCCTTATGCTGTGGAAGCTTATCCGGAATACGGTATGCGTCATCTTTCGGCCGAAAGCGCCCTTTATTGCCGGATCTTTACCGAAGGAATACTGGGAATTGAGCCGCTGGGACAGGATCGCTTTAAAATAACTCCGCAGATACCTGACTCCTGGGATGAATTGTCGCTGACCTCATGTAAAATATTGAACAGAGACCTGAACTTCTTTATAGTGAAGAAAAACAATAATATTCATATGATGGTATCGGATGGTGATCGTATAGTCTGGGATAGACAGATCAATATGGGTGAATCGTTGGAGATAGAGTTGTAAAATGTGTATTTATGCATCCATAGAGCAATCGTGAGTTTGACTTTATTGCCTCGTCCTTAAAATACCGACTTTTTTATTACATTTGTTGCTTCATTAAACAGTTCTATTCTATGAAGACTCAGGTGTTATTTAATCAGATCCTATCGAAAGGTGTTGGCCTTAAAAGTATCGTTCTCATCCTGGCTGTCTCGTTTACAAGTTCCTTGTTTGCGCAAAGCCGGTGGTACAATCCTTTAAAAGAAAATTACACTATTATCCAAAACCAGGGATGGACAAACGAAATAGGGAAGACATACCAACGATTACCCAACAGGGCGGAAAAAGAGGTGAGAAAGCCGGTCTGGAATTTATCTCAAAATTCAGCCGGTCTGGCAATTCATTTTTATACGAATGCTGAAAAAATAGAAATCAGGTATGAAGTAACGGGCGACTTTGCTATGCTACATATGCCTGCAACCGGAAAATCGGGTGTAGATCTCTATGCCATTGATCCTCATGGAAAGTGGCGCCTGGCGACAGGTAAATACAGTTTCAACGATACCATTACTTATACATATGAAATTCTTCCTCAAAATCAATTTCACAAGAGCGGATTTGAGTACCGTCTTTATCTTCCTTTGTACAATTCCGTAAAATGGATGGAGATTGGCGTCCCTGATTCGGCAGAATTTAAATTTATTCCTACTCTTAAGGAGAAACCTATTGTGGTGTATGGAACATCAATCGCGCAAGGCGGTTGTGCTTCACGGCCAGGAATGGGATGGACAAATATTTTATCAAGAAAACTTGACTATCCGGTAATTAATCTCGCATTTTCAGGTAACGGGCCATTGGAAAAAGAACTGGTAGACCTTATTGACGAAATTGATGCATCGCTGTACATCTACGATTGTCTTCCCAACATGGGCTCTTTGTCATCGGAAGAAGTGGCGAAAAGAACTATTTATGGCGTAAGCAAAATAAGAGAAAAACATGATACGCCTATTCTGTTGGTCGATCATATCGGTTACAGGAATCAGGAAATGAATAACGCTTCCAAAGAGTCGGGAGATAGGATGAACAGCGCTTTGAAACTGGCATACGGCTCTCTTGTAAATCAGGGAGTGAAAAATATTTATCATTTGTGTAAAGATATGATTGATTTTCCTGAGGATGGATGTGTCGATAATATTCATCCTAATGACTTGGGAATGCAGGCATATGCCAATGCTTATGAGAAAATTATCAGGGAAATTCTGAGTATGCCGGCCGGAGATTTAAAAATTACGAAACCTGTAAGTCAACGGAGAGAACCTCATATGTATGAATGGAAAGCGAGACATGAAAATATACTGCAATCTATTCAGTTAAAACAACCGAAAAGAGTGATTATAGGTAATTCCATTACGCATTATTGGGGTGGTACTACTGAACGTAAAAATGGAAGCCAAAGTTGGAAAAAACAGATGGATCCTGCCGGTTATCTTAATTTAGGATATGGTTGGGATAGAATTGAGAATGTGCTGTGGAGAGTGTATCACGGAGAACTCAGTGGTTATGACGCAGAAGAGGTGATCCTTATGATCGGAACGAATAATCTGGGATTAAATACCGATGATGAAATTGTGAAAGGCCTGCGGTTTCTTTTAAGACAGATTAGAATCCGACAACCGAATGCTAAAATAAAAGTGATGGGATTGCTTCCAAGACGAGGTTACGAAGATCATGTAAAAGCTATTAATAAACATATTGCTAAAATGGTTTTACTCCATGATTATATTTATTTGGATGTGGGTGACCGGTTATTATTAGAAAATGGGAAAATCGATGAAACATTGTTTTTGGATGGTCTGCATCCGAACGAAGAAGGTTACTTATCTATAGTGAATGATATAGTAAAATAGTTTTCATCTTGTTAAAATATAATGTTATGAACAAGCTTTGGAATATGGAAAGCAGATTAAGTTTACTCTGTTTTTTGCTTTCCCTTTTATTGCTTAATTCTTGCAGTAATAGGAATATAAAACTTACTCCGTCTAATTATGATTTGATTTTCAATGAATTATCCCAGACATGGGATGAAGGAATGCCATTGGGAAATGGAGTAGTGGGCTCTTTGGTTTGGGAAAAAGAAAATCACTTACGGATGTCCCTTGACAGGGTAGATTTATGGGATTTACGCCCGTCCGATAGCTTATCCGGTCCAAATTATAGTTTTGAATGGGTCTATCAACAGGTAATGAAAAAAGACTATTTACCTGTCCAGAAGAAATTTGACCATCCATATGACCGTTTACCGGCTCCATCCAAAATACCGGGTGCCGGAATAGAGTTTTCTTTGGAACAGATAGGAAAACCCCAATCTGTTCACCTTTATCTGAATAATGCCGTATGTGAAATAACCTGGGCAAATAACATGAAGATGCAAACGTTTGTCCATGCTGTCGAACCGGTAGGATGGTTTTACATAGAAAATGCGGATGAATCTTTTATTCCTGAATTAGTGGCACCTGTTTATAATGATTCACAGGCCGGGGAATCTGATCTCGGTCCGGTTACCGGACAGGATTTGCGCCGTTTAGGATATATACAGGGAGATGTGGTAAAAGAAGGTAACCGTATCATATATCATCAGAAAGGATGGGGGAATTTTTATTATGATGTAGTAGTAGAGTGGAAAAAAAGTGGAAATACATTAACCGGAGTGTGGAGTATTTCTTCCTCTCTTTCAGAAGAAAAAGCAGTCGACAAAGTGCGCGAAGCCCTTTCGAGAGGTATTCAAGCCGACTACCAATCTCATATGGTCTACTGGGATAATTTCTGGAAACAATCCTCTGTTACTATCCCGGATGAAGTATTGGCCAAACAATATGCCAATGAGATGTATAAGTTCGGTTCCGTAGCCCGGGAATATTCTTATCCTATTTCTTTACAAGCTGTCTGGACTGCCGATAACGGTAAACTTCCACCATGGAAAGGCGATTATCATCATGATTTGAACACGCAACTGAGCTATTGGCCTTGCTATACGGGGAATTACTTGTACGAAGGCTTGGGATACCTGAATACTTTATGGGAACAACGGGAAGAAAACCGGAAATATACCCGTGAATATTTTGGTGAAAACGGATTGAATGTCCCCGGCGTATGTACATTGGAAGGAGTTCCCATGGCGGGATGGATACAATATTCCATGTCTCCTACGATAGCAGCATGGTTATCACAACATTTCTACTTACATTACAAATACTCCATGGATGAGGATTTTCTGAAAAAACGGGCTTATCCCTATTTAAAAGAAGTTGCCACTTTCCTCGAAGAATTTACTTATTTGGATGAGGATGGTGTACGTCAATTACCGTTAAGTTCAAGTCCTGAGATTTATGATAATAGTATAGATGCATGGTTCCATACTATGACCAATTATGATTTGTCATTGATCCGGTTTGCTTTTTCCGCTGCTTCTGAACTTGCCGGTGAACTTTCACTTACCGATGAGTCCATGCATTGGAAAGAACTATACGGACAATTGCCTGATTACGAACTGGATGAGCAGGGAGGACTCACTTTTGCCAAAGGATTTCCTTATAATGTGTCACATCGGCATTTCTCAAATGCGATGGCTATCCACCCATTGGGATTGATTGATTGGGGAAATGGAGAGAAAGACCGGCAAATCATCAAAGCGACCATAGATAATTTTGATGAGGTCGGACCTGATTATTGGACAGGTTATTCCTATAGCTGGTTTGGTAATATGAAGGCACGTGCCATGGATGGAGAAGGTGCAGCAAAGGAATTGCGGACATTCGCCGAACATTTTTGCCTGAAGAATACGTTCCATGCCAATGGAGATCAAACAAAAAGCGGTAAATCGAAATTTACCTATCGCCCATTCACCCTGGAAGGGAATTTTGCTTTTGCTTCGGGTATCCAGGAAATGTTATTGCAAAGTCATACGGGTATTGTCCGTATTTTCCCGGCAATTCCTGTTTCATGGGATGATGTATCGTTTTACAACTTACGTACTTATGGCGCATTTCTTATCTCTGCTCAAAAAGAGAATGGGAAAATATCACAAGTAACCGTTTTCTCAGAAAAAGGGGGCGTGTTGCGTATGGACTATCCTTTTGGAGATTATCCTTTTACGATTGAGGGGACAGAAGAATCTTACGAGCTGAAAGATAATATTATAGAATTGAATACTATTCCGGGACAGACTGTTGTTTTTACATCTGAAAGCTGACAATCAGTTAAAAAGGGGACTCATTTAATAAATATGGAAAAACAAAAATTACAACGCTTAGAATCTTTAGACGTACTCCGCGGGTTTGACTTATTTTGTTTGGTAGGATTAGAAGTGTTCATACACCGTATGAAGGCCCCCATAAACCAGTCGTGGTATGATAAGTTTTTGTGGAATTTCTCACATGTGGAATGGACAGGTTTTTCGCCTTGGGATCTGGTAATGCCTCTGTTCCTTTTCATGGCAGGAGTATCGATCCCTTTTGCATTGTCCCGTTACAGATCAGAGCCCAATAAATTACCCATATACCGCCGTATTGTAAAAAGGTTTCTTTTATTGTGGATATTTGGGATGATGTGCCAGGGTAACCTGCTGGGTTTAGATCCCAGCCGGATTTATTTTTATTCGAATACACTTCAGAGTATAGCTGTGGGGTACCTTGTTTCTTCCATGCTCTTTTTACATACGAAAGCAAAGACACAAATCGGAGTGGCCGCAGGATTACTCGTTATTTATTGGGCTGTTATGCAGTTCGTGACGGTAGGAAATTATGGCGGAGGTAATTATATGCCGGATGGTAATCTCGCGGAATGGATCGACAGGATTGTTTTGGGGCGTTTCCGCGATGGTGCGAAGGTGGTTGACGGCGAAGTCGTATTTTCCCCGTGGTATAGATATACCTGGATTCTCAGCAGCCTGAACTTTGCCGTAACCGTACTCACAGGCCTTTTTGCAGGGCATATCCTGAAAAATAAGGAAGCTGATCCGAAGAAGAAATGGCAATTATTACTCGGAATAGGTATTGCTATGGTTGTGGCCGGTTGGTTGTGGTATTTCCAGATGCCTGTAATCAAGAAAATATGGACCAGTTCCATGGTGTTGGTCAGTAGCGGATATTGTTTCTTATTGATGGCGATATTTTATTATTGGATTGATTATAAGGGGCATCGGAAGTATTTGACATGGCTCAAAGTCTATGGCATGAATTCTATCGTGGCTTATATGTTAGCTATGTGTATAAATTTCAGCTCTGTTGGTCAATCTCTTTTTCAAGGGACGGAACAATATATAGGCGCTTGGTATCCGGTATTGATAGCAGCTTCAAATGCAGTTATTATTTACCTGATTTTATGGATGATGTATAAAAGAAATATTTTCCTTAAGGTTTGAAATTGCCAATCAAAATCATACGGCACTATCGGACTGTTGCCGGATAAATTAATCCTTCATGGTGATGGCCGGATGACATCCAGGGTTATACACTGATTTAAAAGTAATATTTTTGTCTGTTTTGGCTAAAAAGAATATCTTTGGGGAAATTTTATTGATGAGGTAATTGGGTAATGCGACGGTTTGTTGATTGATGAATCATTTAACTTTCGGTTTATAATTCTTAGATACTCCATGTGCCGGTAAGAAAAAGTAAAAAATATATGAGAACACTACAGGTGCCCAAGCAAAATGTTTCACAACTTGAAACGGTATTTGATAAGATAAAAATGCTCCACGAAGGAGGGGCAGAAGCTCCAATCGATCAGGTGAACTGGAAGGATGATTTCCCTAAAAGTCTGCCCGTAACAGTGCGGGTGGCGCATGATGGAGAAAAGCTTTACCTCTACTATACAGTGATCGGTGAAGCTGTCCGTGCAGCAAATACCGAAGATTTCGGATCGGTATGGGAAGATAGCTGCGTAGAGTTTTTCATGCAACGTGAAGGAGAAAACATATATCGCAATTTCGAATGCAATGTATTGGGAGTGTTACTTTCCCGGCAGAACGAAAGAAAGGGGAAAGGTGAGAACCAGACGCCTGAAATGCCTACTATTTACAGATATGGTACTGTTTGCCACAGATATGAAGGGAACCGGCAGGTGAGTGATTGGAACATGTATTTGGAGATACCCAAAAAAGCCCTGGGCTTTGATGCCCATGAATCGCTTTCGGGGCAAAAGATAAAGGCTAATTTCTATAAATGTGGTGATGAAACACCTGAACCACACTTCTTAAGTTGGAATCCCATCGATCTACCCCAACCGAATTTCCATGTCCCCCAGTTCTTCGGATTGTTGGAATTGGAGTAACAACAATGAGGGTATCTTTTTTCGAGGAAATAAAAACTAAAATAACGTTTTCGTTAAGCTAAATGAGCAAAGTCAAACTTGTTTGAACTTTGCCATAGCGAGAATTGGAAATCGAGGAGCGAAGGCGACTCAAAATGACTAATGTAATTGAAATATAATGGACGAGATGAACAAATTGAAAGAGATCGTTTCCCAATTCATCGGAGACGATACTAACGTGGAGATTAAACCGCTTGGTAAAGGACATATCAATGACTCATACAAAGTGGTATCGGGTGATAAGGAGTATGTATTGCAACGGATCAATCACCATATATTCAAGAATGTGCCGGAATTGCAAAACAATATCCAAAGGGTGACGGAACATATTCGTAAGAAACTGGAAGAACAAGGTGTCCCTGATGTGGATCGCCGTGTACTAACCTTGGTTCCCACACTGGATGGCGCGCTTTATTACCAGGATACCATAGGTGATTACTGGCGGGTAATGGATTTTATCAAAGAGAGTAAAAGTTACGATGAGATCAATCCCGAATTGGCATACCGTGCTGGAATGGCTTTTGGCGATTTTCAGAAAATGTTGGCAGACCTGCCGGGTGAACCCTTGTTCGAGACCATTCCCAACTTCCATAATATGGAAGCTCGTTTAGAGACATTCCGTGAGGCTGTGAAAGCAAATAAGGCAGGTCGACTGGATAAAGTAGCCGGATTGGTAAAAGAGATTGAAGATCGTGCAGAGGAGATGTGCAAAGCGGAGAAATTACACCGTGAAGGTAAGTTGCCCAAGCGGATCAACCATTGCGATACCAAAGTGAATAATGTTCTCTTTGATAATGGCGACCAGGTACTCTGTGTGGTGGATCTGGATACCGTCATGCCGGGCTATGTGCTTTCAGATTTTGGTGATTTTATCCGCACAGGAGCCAATACGGGTGCCGAAGACGATAAAAATCTGGAAAATGTATCTGTCGATCTGGATATTTTTGAAGCTTATGCGAAAGGTTACCTGAAAAATGCAGTATCTTTCCTTACTGATGTGGAGATAAATAATCTGGCATTTGGAGCCAAACTGCTGACCTATATGCAGATGGTACGCTTCTTTACAGATTATATTGATGGGGATACATACTATAAGATCGCTTATCCGGAACATAATTTTATGCGGACCAAAGCGCAGTTCAAATTGTTGCAAAGCCTTGAGGAAAACTTTGAGAAAATGCAGCAGATTGTAAAAGAAGCGGCAAGGGGTTGAAATTCAAGATTTAAAATTCAAGATTTAAAATTCAAGATTTAAAATTCAAGATTTAAAATTCAAGATTCAAAATTTAGGATTCAAAATTGAGTCTACTTGAATAAGTCGAATTTAAGAGAATATGATGCCCTATAGATGCTTCTGGAAGGGGTGAAATTGAAAAAATATATTTTTTAAAGGGGACTCAAAATTTAGGATTTGAGAACCAAGAACCAGGATTCAAGACATTGGTAATTAGTAATTAGTAATTGCTAATTGGTAATTAATAAATATATTAACCAAAAACAGGCGGTGTAAAGAAAAAATTACTATCTTTGCACCGCTTTATTTTGAGGAAAAAACGTGGCAAAATTTAGTTTGTACAATATTTCCCTGAAAAATCTTTCTGAAGGAGTGCATACCTTTGAGTATGAATTGGATAGAAAGTTCTTCGATGCCATTGATGGAGACGAAGTACGGAAGGGTAATGTGAAGGTGACGGTCAAAGTACGGAAAACGTCATCCACTTTCGAATGTATTTTCGATCTTAAAGGAGTTGTCCAGGTGCCTTGTACACGGTGTCTGGATGATATGAATTTAGATGTGGATACGCAGAGCCGGTTGATCGTGAAATTTGGTAAGGAATATTCTGAGGAAAGCGATGAGATAGTGATCATCCCCGAAGAGGAAGGAGAGATCAATATTGCCTGGTTCCTGTACGAATTTATTGCCCTGACCATACCTATAAAACATGTACATCCAACAGGAGAGTGTAACAGGGCGGTATCCTCCAAATTACGTAAACATCGGGCGGTCAGTGTAGACGATACCGATGATGATGACGGAGAGATTCCGGATGATGATTTTTCCGACGAAGAAGAATCCCAGGACAACGATCCCCGTTGGGATGCACTCAAAGGATTGAATCTGGAATGAAACCGACATGTTTAAAATAATTATTAAACATCCGAAGGGAATGATTATTTTAAATATTAAAGGTTCCATACACCAAAATGTAAGAGTGAAATAATCGTATGAAAATTGAATATATAAATAATTAAAAACCAAATATAGAAATGGCACATCCAAAAAGAAGACAGTCTTCTGCGAGACAAGGTAAAAGGAGAGCGCACGATCATGCCAAATTGCCTACAATGGCAATCTGCCCTAACTGTGGTGCATGGCACATTTATCATACCGTATGCGGTGAATGTGGTTACTACAGAGGTAAACTGGCTATTGAAAAAGACGTAACGGCATAATTATCCTTTAGTTTACAGAAATAGTAGACCCTGAAACGTCAGAATTGCCTTTCAGGGTCTTTTTCAATAATTATTTTTTACCACGATGAGACAATTAAACGCCGTAATTACTGGAATCACAGCCAAAGTGCCGGATTACATCCTCACCAATGAAGAGCTCGCTACCATGGTCGATACCTCTGATGACTGGATCATGACCCGGGTAGGGATAAAGGAGCGGCGGATTTTAAAAGGTGAACAGCAAGGGATTTCGGTATTGGGTACCCCCGCAGTTAAAGAGTTATTGGAGAAAACAAATACGGCTCCCCAAGAGGTTGATGTGGTAATCTTCGCTACCTCCACTCCGGATCATTTCTTTCCTTCAGCAGCCTCTATCGTGGCAGAGAACAACGGTATCAAAAATGCTTTCTGTTTCGATATGGAAGTGGCCTGTTCAGGATTTGTTTACGGATTGGAGATCTGCAATGGTCTCATCCAGACAGGTAAGTATAAAAAAATCATCCTGTTGGCCGGTGATAAAATGTCGTCCATTACCAATTATAAGGACCGTACCACATGTCCCCTTTTTGGTGACGCAGTAGGGGCGGTCATGATAGAACCTACCGAGGAGAATATAGGTATCATTGATGCCGAACTTCATTCGGATGGAGTGGGCTATCAGCCATTGCAGATGAAGGCCGGAGGTAGTAAATTCCCGGCGACACATGAGACGGTGGAAAATGCCGAACATACCGTACATCAGGACGGCAAAGTGGTATTTAAGCACGCAGTCTCACGTATGGCTGAGGTGTCATTGAATATTATGGAGCGCAATAATCTTTCCATCGACGATGTGAACTGGCTCGTTCCACATCAAGCCAATATGCGTATTATTGATGCGACGATAGACCGTACCGGGCTGCCCCGTGAGAAAGTGATGATCAATATTGAGCGTTACGGAAATACCAGTGCCGGTACTATCCCGCTTTGTTTGTGGGAGTGGGAACCCAAACTGAAAAAGAGAGATAATATAATCCTGGTTGCTTTCGGAGCCGGTTTCTCCTGGGGTGGCGTTTATCTGAAGTGGGGATACGATGGGAAATGAAAAATGAATAGTGAAAAGTGAAAAATTATACACTATAACGCATCGGGAACGGTGCGTTTTTTGTCTTTATTGAGAAATGATGGGGTAAAATCGTTCACTAGTTGTTATCTTTGTCCTATTAACGGGTTATATATATGTCACAGAATAAACATCGTTCCGGTTTTGTCAATATAGTGGGTAATCCCAATGTAGGTAAATCCACACTGATGAACAGGTTGGTGGGAGAGAAGATATCGATTATCACATCAAAGTCACAGACCACGCGTCACCGTATTATCGGTATCGTGAACAAGCCCGAGTATCAGGTCGTCTATTCCGATACGCCGGGGGTACTACGTCCCAATTACAAGTTACAGGAATCGATGTTGAATTTCTCCTTGTCGGCACTGGATGATGCTGATGTGTTGCTCTATGTGACCGATGTGGTAGAGAAAATCGATAAAAATGACGAGTTTTTGGGTAAAGTGCAACGATTAAATTTGCCGATTCTCCTGCTGATCAATAAAATAGACCAGACTAATCAGGATGAGCTAGAGAAAATGGTTACGCAATGGAGAGAATTGTTGCCGCAGGCTGAGATCTATCCCATTTCGGCACTGAATAATTTTAGTATCGATGTGATACAGAATCGCATTCTGGAACTGTTACCGGAATCGCCACCCTATTTTGAAAAGGATGCGCTTACTGATAAACCCGCACGCTTTTTTGTTACTGAAATTATCAGAGAGAAAGCGTTACTTATCTATCAGAAAGAGGTTCCCTATTCCATAGAAGTGGTCGTGGAGGAGTTTAAAGAAGAAAATGATATAATCAGGATAAGGGCGGTTGTGATGGTAGAGCGTGATTCTCAAAAAGGTATAGTGATTGGACACAAAGGAGAATCATTGAAAAAACTGGGTACGATGGCACGAAAGGATATTGAACGGTTCTTTGAGAAAAAGGTCTTTTTGCAGCTTTATGTAAAAGTGGAAAAAGATTGGCGTAATCGAGATAATATGCTGAAAACTTTCGGGTATCGGCTGGATTAATGTGAATAATTACCAATTACCAATTAGTCTTGGTTCTTGGCTCTTGATTCTAAAAAAAATATGCAAAACTTAGTAGCGATAGTAGGAAGACCCAATGTGGGGAAATCGACCCTCTTTAATCGGTTGACACAGAGCCGTCAGGCTATTGTAACAGAAACCGCAGGTACCACGCGTGATCGGCAGTACGGAAAAGTGATCTGGGGCGGACAGGAATTTTCGCTGGTTGATACAGGTGGTTGGGTAGTCAATTCCGATGATATAATGGAAGATGAGATCAATAAACAGGTTCGCATAGCCATTGAAGAGGCGGATGTGATACTGTTTGTAGTAGATGTAATGCATGGTCTGACCGATCTTGATGAAGGAGTGGCCCAGATGCTGCGTAAATCGGGTAAGCCGGTAGTGGTAATATCCAATAAATCAGATAATTTTGAGTTGGGACACCAGTCTGCAGAATTCTATTCCCTGGGATTAGGTGATCCGTTTAGCATATCTGCAATCAATGGTTCGGGAACCGGCGACCTGTTGGATCACATACTCACATTGTTCACAAAAGATAACACCGAGGAGGAATTGGATGATGTACCTAAATTTGCCGTAGTAGGTCGACCTAATGCCGGAAAATCTTCCATGGTCAATGCTTTGGTCGGTGAAGACCGGAGCATTGTAACCGATATTGCCGGTACAACACGTGATGCCATCAATATGCGCTACAATAAATTTGGTATGGATTTCTATCTGATCGATACTGCCGGTATCCGTAAAAAGGGAAAGGTGACAGAGGATCTGGAGTATTTCTCTGTGATCCGCTCTATCCGGATGATAGAGAATGCCGATGTATGTATCCTGATGCTCGATGCTACACGTGGGATTGAAAGTCAGGATCTGAATATCTTCTCACTTATACAGAAGAACCGGAAAGGATTGGTTGTTTTTGTCAATAAATGGGACACGGTAGAAGAAAAGGACAATATTGTGATTAAGACTTTTGAAAATGCGATCCGTGAACGTCTGGCACCTTTTACCGATTTTCCGATAATCTTTGGGTCTGCGCTCACTAAACAACGAATTCTCAAAGTGATGGATACCGCGAAAGAAGTATATCAGAATAAAAAACGTAAAGTACCTACCAGTAAGTTAAATGAGGTGATGTTACCGATTATTGAAAGGACACCACCTCCATCTAACAAGGGAAAGTTTATAAAGGTCAAATATATCACCCAATTAGCCAATACTCAAGTGCCTTCATTTGTTTTCTTCTGTAATCTGCCGCAATGGGTCAAAGAACCATATAAACGGTTTGTAGAAAACAGAATGCGCGAAAATTGGAATTTCTCAGGAACTCCGATAAATATTTTTTTCAGGGAAAAATAATAAAAGTGAGAAAATGGGACAGTGGGAAAGTGAATAATGAAAAAAATGAACTAATCGTATGAAATCACAAAAATATTGCGTTAATTTGTATTATCTTTGCAAAGGTAGGCGAATGATAAAAACTGCTATCTTGTTTTAAAAAGGATAAAAATCGAAACGCAACACATAGGCATTAAAAGCCTGAATAAACTAAGGGACTACTGATGAATACGAAAAACAATCCTGACAACGAAAAATTACCTGTTAAAGAAGACCAAAATAATAAAGACCTGCAGTCTGAACTCCCGAAAGAGGATTCAGCGGTAGAGATCCCTCAAACTGAGATTCCTGCTGTAGAAGAACCCGAAAAAGATGATCTGCCGGAAACGGGAGATATTGCTTCTGAAGAGGTAACCGGGGAAGAGTTGCCCGAAAGCAAAGGGCAAGAGGATGAGACGGAGCAAACTGTCGTCAAGAGCACGAATTTGAATTTGGAAGAAGTTATTCCGGAAGAAAAAACTACACAAGAGAGTACTACCACAGAAGAAGTTATTGAGGAAGAAAAAGGCAGCGAAGAAAAAACTGTAAAGGAACCGGAGCCGATAGATGTTAGCGAAGAGGCAACTGTTGAGGAAGAATCCACCATTGATTATGATTTGGATGACGGTAACGGTGTCCCGGATTCAGAAGATGAAGAAGATGCTGATGAAGACTCGTTTGCAGATGATGTTTCCGTAACCTTGCTCCCCATTGAAGAGATCGTTCGTAACCTGCGTGATCTGTTGACCTCTGAGAGTCCCAAACGCAAGGATGTGGATGAGTATAAAAATCAATTCTATCGTTCTTTGCGGAATGAAACAGAATCACAAAAACAGGAGTTCCTCTCAAAAGGAGGAGAAGAGATTGATTTCATAGGTAAAGAACCGGAAATCTATACCGAAGGAAAGGAATTAATCCAGAAAATAAAGGAAAAGCGGGCGGATATCCTCGCAAAAGAAGATGCCGAGAAAGAGAAAAATGTAGCCAGAAAACTGGCTATTATAGAACAGGTCAAAGTATTGACCGAGACCCAGGGGCAGGAGGATTTTAATAAAATCTACCAAGAGTTCAAATCTCTTCAACAGGAGTGGAACGAGATTAAACTGATACCCCAGGAAAAGGTGAACGAATTATGGAAATCGTATCAGCGTTATGTGGAGAAGTTCTATGACCTGGTGCGTATCAATAATGAGTTCAGGGAATATGATTTCAAGAAAAATCTGGAGATAAAGACTGAATTATGTGAAGCTGCGGAGAGACTCAATGATGAAACGGATATCGTTTCGGCTTTCCATCAGTTACAAAACCTGCATCAGGAATGGAGAGAGGTCGGACCTGTTTCCAGAAAGGAGAGGGAAGAGATATGGAATCGATTCAAAGAGGCTTCAACCCAAATCAATAAAAAATACCAGGCCCATTTTGAACAGTTAAGGGAAAAAGAAAATGAAAACCTGGAATTAAAGACCGCGCTTTGTGAGAAACTCGAAGCAATTGATTACAGCCAGCTTAAATCAGTCAAAGATTGGAATAACAAAGTAAAAGAGGTTCTCGAAATACAATCGCAATGGCGCCAAATAGGATTTGTACCGAGAAAATGGAATACAAAGATATATAAACGTTATCGTGCTGCCTGTGATTTCTTTTTCAGGAGTAAAAACGAGTTCTACAAATCTCTTCGTGGGGAGATGGAAGAGAACCTCAAGAAAAAAACTGCTCTTTGTGAACGTGCTGAAGCCCTTAAGGATAGCCAGGATTGGAAAAGTACGACAAGGGAAATGATTGAAATCCAGAAAGAGTGGAAAACTATTGGTATTGTTCCTCACAAATATGTCGATAGTATCTGGAAACGGTTTATCTCAGCTTGTGATTACTTTTTTGAACAAAAGAAATTGCACACTTCATCGCAATATGAACAGGAACAAAAGAATCTGAATGAGAAAAAAGCCATTATCGATAAAATAAATCAGCTGGATACCAGTCTTGAAACAGAAGAGGCATTGGCCCAGTTGCATGAGTTGATGGATAAATGGTATGAGATTGGGCATGTGCCTTATAAGATGAAGGATCGTATTTATAAGGAGTTCTACGATGCGACCGAAGCCCAGTTCGACAGGTTGAATATTGGTAAGGCTGAGAGGAAACTGGAAGCTTATAAAAGCACGATTTCCGATATGGCACGATCCGACAACTCGAAAGGTCAACTTCTCAGGGAACGCGAAAAACTGGTACGCCAGTATGAGCGCATAAAAAATGAATTGCAGACTTACGAAAACAATATCGGGTTCCTCTCGGTTTCTTCCAAAAAGGGAAATCACCTGTTGGACGACATGAATCAGAAGGTGGAAAAAATTAAATCAGAGTTGATCTTATTGGAGAAGAAAATCAGGGCAATCGAGGATGAATTGTAGCGATATATCCTCTAGAGAATAGTAACCGATCAGGTCAGTAAATTTGCTACGGTATTTTCAGGTATAATCAGGAGATCAAAGGGGAATAACCCTTTATTGATCTCCTGATTTTTTTTGTTTACCTAATCTGCTGTTATGTTAATTTGATATATTTTACTTCTCCCTAACGGGATATTAGTCAATAGCATATAAAATTATGATAAATTTTTAATACATTTTGAGACGATTATGACATGACAAGTGTAAAGAAGAAAGTTCTTTTGCTAATATAATAATTGCAAAAAATGAGAGGCGAGGCATTAATCTATTCCACCCGGAGGAAATACATTTATTCCTTTTAACAATAGAGGCGATAAGCGTCTGATTAGCACTTATTTTTATAAATCTTTTTTACTTAATTTATAATCTAAACAAAATGTGAGAATGAAAAAACAAATTTTCAATTTATCGAAAGGGGTCTTGTCCGTACTGTTGTGGACATTATCCTTATGTTTGTATGCACAGGGAATTACCGTAAGAGGTGTGGTTACTGATACCCAAGGAGAACCACTGGTCGGCGTAACGGTGCAGGTAGAAGGCACATCTACCGGAACCGTTACGGATATGGACGGTAATTTTGTCCTGCAAAATGTACCTTCAAATGCAACCTTGGAAGTATCGTATGTGGGAATGACAACGCAGGTTGTTTCTCTTAATGGAAGAACATCCGTAAGGATTACATTGGACGAAGATGCAGAACTGTTGGAAGAAGTGGTAGTCATCGGTTACCAGACAATCCGTAAGGCTGACCTGACAGGATCTGTTTCCGTATTTAATCCTGACGAGATGAAAAATACGATCGTAACCGGTACGGTGGGTGACGCATTGGGTACTCTTCCCGGGGTAACCGTACGTACTGCCGGTGCACCGGGTAGGGAAGGAAAAGTGGAAATTCGTGGTACGGGTACATTTGGAAATAGTACTCCACTGTATGTTGTCGATGGGGTTGTCTCCGGTGCAAACCGGGATTTCAATTTTAACGATATTGAAAGTATTCAGGTATTGAAAGATGCATCAGCAGCAGCTATTTACGGATCAAGAGCCGGTAACGGGGTAATTATTATTACCACCAAACAGGGGAAGGAAGGCAAAATGAAGATTGATGTATCTTCGCGTGCCACCATGCAATGGTTACCCAGATACAACCTCACGAACCGGGATCAATGGATTGAGCTGAACGACTTGGCTTTTGCCAATGCCGGACGGCAGCCGGCCAACCATTTCGATGGAAATACCGACTGGCAGGAAGAGGTATTTAAGACCGGTATCGTACAGGATCACAATATATCTTTCTCGGGGGGTAATAGCGGTAGCCGCTATTTTATATCAGGTAACTACCAACACAATTCGGGGACAACTATCGGAAGCCAGAGTGAGCGTTTCACGTTGCGATCAAATACATCAGCTTCACGTGATTTTGGTGATTATGTTACATTCCGTATTGGTGAAAATATTGTGTTAAGCCATTTTGCTGTGGATGAACTGAATACAAATCCTATTATCGATGTATACCGTATGCTTCCCACTATTCCTATATACGATCCGAACAATGCAGCCAGAGGCGGATACGGTTATGGTGATGGAAGCAGGGATGTTACTTTTGGAACAAACCCTTTTGCCAAGGAAGACTTTGAAGATACCAAAAACAGTAACTTGCGGGTCAGGGGGAATCTCTTTACCGAACTGGAATTATTGAAAACTTTGAAATACAGGTTTAATCTTGGATTTGATTTTAGTAATGATAAGCATTCTTATTTACGGAAAGAAGGCTATTGGACATATAATCAACCTTATGATCCCTCTTCTTTGAATAAGAATCAGGCTCAGTATCAGGGATTGGTTTTTGACAACACGTTGGAATACAATAAAAAATTCGGGAAACATGATATTTCTTCCGTATTTGGGCTTAGTTACCAGACATCGACGTATGAACAGATATGGGGTACAAAGAATGATGTATTGATGAATAGTGCTTCTGGATTGTATTATGAACAATTAGATGCGGCACTGAGAAATCCAAAAACCGGAAGTTATAAAGATTTAGAGAAATTATTTTCGATGTTTGGGCGAATCAATTATAATTTTGGTGAAAAATATCTATTGAGTTTTACAATGCGTCGAGATGAATCTTCTAAATTTAGTTCAGACAATAGAGTCGGCTATTTCCCTTCTGTTTCAGGTGGATGGAGAATAAGTCAGGAAGATTTCTTTGATGTGTCATGGATAAATGACCTGAAACTAAGAGCCAACTATGGTATTTTAGGAACGTCAAATATCGGATATTGGGATTATGTAGAGTTAATCAATTCGTTTCCTCAGGCAATATTCGGTGTAGATCAATCTGTGGCGACAGGTATGACGCAGGTAAAACTGGTTAATACAGATCTGAGGTGGGAGAAATTAACCCAACTCAATGCCGGCTTCGATGCCATGTTACTTAATAACAGACTGAATTTTTCCGTGGATTATTTCCTGAAAGAAACCAAAGATGTTCTCACTCCGATGCAGATATTGATGGTGACGGGAAATAATGGTGGTAATCCCTATGTGAATGCTGCAACATTACAAAATACGGGGCTTGAGATTTCTGCTACCTGGAGAGATAAAATTGGCTCCGATTTCGGTTACAGTATCAATGTAAATGGTTCTTACCTTAAGAACAAGATATTGGAATTAGGATACGGTCGCAAAGAATTTACCCAATGGGATACTAAATCTATTGTCGGACACCCTATTGGTGAATGGTATCTTATCAAGACCGACGGATTGTTCCGTACGCAAGAAGAGGTATTCGCTCATACCAATAGCGAGGGGAAAATTATTCAACCTGACGCTAAACCCGGTGATGTGAAGTATATAGACTATAATGATGACGGGATAATAACGGATGCCGACAGACAGCATAGCGGATCTACCATCCCTAAATTTCAACTGGGAATGAATCTGGGCTTTGAATATAAAAATTTCGACCTTCAATTCCAGTTGGGAGGAGCATTCGGACATAAGTCGTTCAACGGCCCACGAAGCGGGTTCGACCGGTTTGACGACAACTCGAATTACCGGGCAAATTATGATCCATGGACTCCGGAAAATCCAAATGCGAAAGATCCTCGTCCTATTTATGCTGATTCCCGTAATGTGCGGGGCGATCAGGACCGCTGGTTGGAGAACGGAAGTTATCTCAAGGTAAAACAAGTGGCGCTCGGATATAACCTGCCAAAATCGATACTTGGCAGCACATTCAGTAATATTCGTGTATATGTAAATGCGCAGAATCTGATTACCTTTACTTCATATACAGGTTTGGATCCTGAATTCCTCAATACCAATATCTGGGATCGTAGCTATGACGGAGGATCATTCCCGAATCCTTACGGAGTAACTTTTGGAGCACAAATATCATTCTAACCCTCAGAAAACTTATTACAATGAAAAAAATCATATATATATTATTTGCTGTTTTCCTGCTAAATGCTTGTGATGTGAGTGTGGAGAATCCAAATTCGATCATGAGAGAAAATTTTTGGAAAACAGAAACTGATGCGCAATACGGCATCAATGCTGTGTACAATATGTTTTATAAACCCGGAACATATAGCCGATGGATATGGTTCCGCTTCGATCTTACTTCGGATGAGGGATTTAGCCAAAGTCCCTGGGCAGAATTGAAAGAATGGACCGATTTCAGGTATAATAACTATAATTTTTGGGAAGGTAACGGCTGGACCTACAGAGACTGCTATGAAGCAATATTCCGGGCCAATCAGGTATTACATTTTGTCCCTGATATACCGTTTGCAAATGAAAACGACAGAGCCAGGATACTCGGACAGGCCTATTTTCTGAGAGGACTTTATTACTACAACCTTGCATTGTTGTGGGGTGGCGAAAATAACAGTCTGGCTATTGTGCTGGAACCATCTACTCCGGGTATGCAACCCGAGGGACATACCGGTACCGAAGTATATCAACAGGCAATCAGTGACTTTACAGAAGCCGAGAAAATGTTGCCTGAAGAGTGGGACGGTGCCAATAAAGGACGTGCAACAAAAGGAGCCGCACTGGCGTTCAGGGCTAAATGCTATATGCAACTGTACCAATGGGACGAAGCAAGGAGTGATTTACAATGGTTGGTGGAAGGTGCCGGCAAGAGTTATTACGATCTTACTGCCAATTATGCCGATAATTTCAGGAGCAATACGGAAAATAATATCGAATCTGTTTTTGAGATACAGTATTCTGATGTGAATAAAGCACCTGCAGGAGACGGAGATTTTGATGTAGACCCGAACCTGGGGTTGAACCGTGGTCAATTTTTTGCTCCTCCCGGAATAGGATGGACCGATGGTGAAATACGCCCGTGGCTCGTGACTGAATTTAAAAAGGAAAAAAACCTGAACGATGACTATGATATCCGTTTGAGACACACTGCATTTTACAGTGAACAACATCTGGATTTTCCTGATAACGAACGGATATATGGTGAGGTCAGCAACGAAGATACGTGGAACAGGGACAACTGGAAAGGACGTGTATTTTACCGGAAATACAGTTCGGAACATTTTCGCGACTTTGATGATTATCATAATCCCACCAATGTAAGGCTTGTACGGTTTGCAGACGTATTGTTGATGTATGCAGAGTGCATTGTTCAGTCAGGAGGAAATCTTGCTGATGCCGTTGCACATGTCGACAGGGTAAGGGCAAGGGTGAATATGCCGGCACTTGCTGTAAACCATGCTGCTGCGACTTCCGATAAAGATGCTTTCCTGAAACGCCTACAGATGGAGAGAGCGCTTGAACTGGCGACCGAAGGGCATCGCTGGGCTGATATCAAGCGTTGGGGATTGCTTGACAATCAGACCGGCATAGACGAATTGAAGTCGCGTGATCCGGATTTTAATAATTTCGTGATCGGTCGTCATAGCCGATTGCCTATCCCGTCTGATGAAGTGAATAATAACCCCAATATTTCACAAAATCCTAATTATTAATAACAATAAACCTTCCTGGCTTTCGGGTCAGGAAGGTTTAAAAAATTTCTATAGTAATGAAACAATACTGGTATCTGCTGCTTATATGTGTATCCGTTATGACAATATCCTGTAAGGGAGTTGATAAACCGGAGGAGACTAATTCTGATGCAGCTCCTGTAAGATTGGCCGACCCGTTCATTATGTTACACGATGATGTCTATTATGCTTACGGCACCAATGCCAATGACGGAATTGAAGTATATACATCGGATGATTTGAAAGAATGGAAAAAAGCACCGGAACTGGCACTGCACAAAGATAATTCATATGGTGACAGATGGTTTTGGGCACCGGAAGTGTATTATGTCAACGGAAAGTTTTACATGTATTACTCCGCTGAGGAACATATTTGTGTTGCGGTGGCAGACTCTCCGTTCGGCCCCTTTAAACAGCCTGTTCAAAAACCGATGATCGAAGGTGAAAAAACGATTGATAATTCGTTGTTTATTGATGATGATGGTAAACCCTATCTGTTTTTCGACCGTTTCAATGACGGATTAAATATCTGGGTTGCTGAATTAGAAGAGGATCTGATGACCATAAAAACGGAAACATTGCATCCCTGTATTCATGTTTCTCAGGAGTGGGAACAGGTCTGGCCCCGGGTCAATGAAGGAGCTTTTATTGTGAAACACAATGGAATATACTATATGACCTACTCTGCAAACAGTTATGAAAGCCAATTCTACGGTATCGGCTGTGCCACCGCGACAGATATTTTCGGTGAATGGACAAAATATCCGGACAATCCCCTCTTGCAAAAACCAGGAGATCTGGTTGGGGTAGGGCATAGCGCTATGTTCCGGGATAAACAGGGTGATTTACGTATTGTCTTCCACGCACACCATGATGAAAATAATATTCATCCAAGAAAAATGTATATCGGAAGAGCCGGATTTGAAAAGGTAGATGGCGTGGATAAGATGTATATTGAAGAACAATACGATACGCCGGTGATGGCTGAATAAAAATATTTCCTTATCTTGTTGTCGGAAAATTGCTGGATATTTTCCGGAATATATGACAGGTGGTTTGTGCTTTTGGTTCAATGAGTAAGAAGAAACAGAATTTGTACTATATCATTTTGTTGTTCATTATTTTGATGATGAACAGCGGAGAGTTATTCTGTTTACCAGGCTATTCCTTTAAGCATTACAATATCAATAACGGGCTGTCTCAGAATACCGTCTTTACCATTTTTCAGGATAATCAGGGATTTATGTGGTTCGGTACAAAAGACGGTTTAAACCGTTTTGACGGTACTTCATTCAAGATCTTTAAATTCTCTCCCGGTGGAAACCTGCGTGACAATGTGTTTCATCGTATTCTTCAGGATAAAAATGATAATCTCTGGGTAGGAACGGACGACGGGATCTATATTTATAATCCCCGTAGAGAGGAGTTCAAACGTTTCGAACAGACTACGGCCGATCATGTATCGATGGATGGAGTCGTCAGTGATATCCTGCTGGATAACGACGGTGATATGTGGATCTCCGTGGAGGAAAAAGGTGTTTTTTGTTATAATTTCAAGGCTGATGCGCTAACCTATTATCCTATTCCCCAGACTCCCGGAGGGATGCGGATGATAAGCCTGTGTCTTGGCAGGGATGGACATGTTTGGGCGTTCCCCTATAATCTCCCTTTCATCCGGATCGATAAGAAAACAGGAGAGGTTTCCGAGTATCATTTAAAAGATGATCCGGATTTGGTATATGATACAGGTGAAATATGGAAAGTGGTGGCAGACGAGTATAACCAATTGCTGATTGCTTCTTCTACGAAAGGTATTATAAGTGTAAATACCGTTAATATGACACATCGTATTTTATTGGATGAAGACGCATATGGTGAACCAATATTTGCCCGGTGTTTGGCGAGGATTGATCCGCAGACGATCTGGATCGGTAGTGAATCGGGATTGTATATCTATAACACTGAAACCGGAGAGGTTGGCAATCTCCGTCACAACAGGTATATCCCATACTCCTTATCCGACAATGCGATCTATTCCATTTATAAAGACCGGGAAGGAGGAATCTGGATCGGCTCGTTTTTTGGAGGAGTCGATTATTATTCCAACCAGTATAACCAATTCGAGTTATTCTATCCTGTTGCCCAGGATAACGGTATGAAAGGTAGCCGTGTGCGTGAATTCTGCAGCGCTCCCGACGGAAAAATATGGATAGGAACGGAAGATAACGGCCTGAATTTGTTCGATCCGGTAAGGAATGAGTTTTTGCCGTTACCGTCCGTCTTGCAATCGCTTTATACGAATATTCATGCTCTGTATGCTGATGGAGATTATCTATGGATTGGTACCTTTTCGAAAGGATTGAACCGGTATAACCTGAAAACAGGAGAATTGGTTACTTACATACAGTCTGATGACCCGAACTCTATCAGCCATAACAGTACTTTTGCCATCCATAAAGACCGCCAGAATACATTGTGGATAGGCAACCTGTCCGGGTTGAATATTTATAATTATAATGAAGACAACTTTACCCGTATTGAGGAATTTCAGGGGATTTATATTCAGGATATTTTTGAAGACACAGATGGGAAGATATGGGTATCTACTTTTACTAAAGGTCTTTACCGGTATGACCCTGCTACCCGTGAGTGGGACGTTTTCCTGTATGATCCTTCCGGTGCAAGAAACACGTTATACAATAAGTTGACAAGCGTTTTTGAGGATAGCCGGAAACGGTTGTGGGTTACCACGGAAGGCGGAGGATTTTACCGTTTTGATAAACAGACTGAAGAATTTATTACATTCAACAGTGCCAAAGGGTTGCCAAACGACGTGGTGTATCAAATAGTAGAGGACGATAATGCCAATTTATGGCTCTCCACTAATTCAGGGCTTGTCTGTTATAATCCTTTATCGGGAACTTTCAGAAATTATACAGTGGATAATGGATTAAAAACCAATCAGTTCAATTATAAGTCGAGTTACAAGGCTTCCGATGGAACTATCTATTTCGGTTCTACCGATGGTTTTGTGCGTTTTAATCCTTCGTCCTTTAGTGAATCCAAACTTGACGTACCCATTGTTTTTACGGAACTATTTGTAAAAAATGAACGGGCAAGTCCTGCGGACGAACGATCCCTATTAAAGGAAAGTATCCTCTATACCGATGAATTGATCTTACCTTACAGTAAAAATTCGTTCAGATTGGAATATGCTGTACTCAACTATTCCAATTTGAATTCAAATTATATTGTATACAGGCTCGAAGGGTTTGATAAAGAGTGGATCAATGCGAAAGATAAGCAGGATATTGTATATTCCAATCTGATGCCGGGAAAATACAGGTTGACAGTCAAATTGAATGGAGATGAAGAAAATGAAAATGCAGGGAATATAAAGACGCTTGCCATTCAGATACGTCCGCCGTTCTGGTTAAGTGGTTGGGCTTATTTGATTTATTTCTTGCTGCTTACATTCTCAATTATACTATTATTCCGTGTTTTGAATATGCGTGAACAACGCGTTCAACGACGTAGAATGAGAATATTTGAGCAGGAAAAGGAACGGGAACTATACCGGTCGAAGATCGATTTTTTCACCAATGTGGCGCATGAGATCCGTACACCTCTATCATTGATCAAAGCGCCTCTCGATCATGTGATCATGACTGGACAGGTATCCGATAATGTAAAGGAGAACCTGCAGATCATGAGCAAGAATACCGATAGGCTGCTCAACCTGACCAATCAGTTATTAGATTTTCGGAAGACCGAATCGGATGCCTATTTAATGAATCTGCACAGGCAGAATGCTTCGGAACTGATCAGGGAGACATTTCTGCGTTTCACCCCTCTGGCAAGGCAACGTAATTTGACCTTTGAACTTGATCTGCCAGATAATGATATTTTTGTGCTGCTTGATAAAGAAGCTTTCCTGAAGATAGTCAGCAATTTATTGAATAATGCCATTAAGTATTGCGATAGTTGTGTACGAGTGAAGGCATATATTTCAACCGATGAAGAGAACATCACGTTTCACCTGCTTACAGAAAACGACGGAGAAAAAATTCCTGATGAATACAGGGAGGAGATCTTCAAACCTTTTGTGCATCTCGATAAAGAGAACGATGGTAAAACTGCAGGTACTGGTATCGGGTTGGCGCTTTCCAAATCTTTGGCTGAACTACATAAAGGAAGTCTGGTTTTGGAGAATGAGGATGAATGGATCCTTTTTCATCTTACACTGCCAGTTGGTGAGACCGATCAAGTGGTATCCGAAGCAGAGAGAGAATTAGGGAAAAAGGAACCGGATGCAAATGTTGAAAAAACAGTAGCGGCTTATACCATACTTTTGGTCGACGATGATGTGGAATTGTTGCGGTTTGAAGAAAAGTTTCTATCGTCACATTATCATATAAAGACGGCAGAAAATGGGATGCAGGCACTGGAAATACTCCGTGAGGAAAATGTGAGTCTTATTGTGAGCGATATTATGATGCCGGAAATGGATGGTCTGGAACTGACCAAAAGGGTGAAACTCGATATTGAATTCAGCCATATACCGGTGATACTGCTCACGGCAAAAGTAAATGTAGAATCTAAAGTACAGGGATTTGAGACAGGCGCCGATGCCTATATTGATAAACCCTTTTCTTTGGAAGTGCTGATGGCGCAGATCGCTAATCTGCTGCAGAACCGGGAAAAGCTACGCGAAACATTTCTGAAAAATCCGTTTATCGGTGCCAACAGCATAGTACGCACCAAATCGGATGAAGAGTTTATTAAGAAATTACATGCTATCGTACATGAAAATCTCGACAATTCCGAATTTATTGTGGAAGATATATCGGAGCAATTCAATATGAGCCGTGCCAGTTTTTACCGAAAAATAAAAGGTGTGCTGGATCTCACTCCCAACGAGTATATCAGGGTAGAACGTCTGAAAAAAGCAGCACAGTTACTCAAGGAAAAAGTTTACAAAGTAAATGAGATCTGTTATATGGTTGGATTTAATTCACCTTCTTACTTCACCAAGTGTTTTCAACAGCAATTTGGGGTTTTACCCAAAGATTTTGAATAAAAGAAGTCAGAATGAGATTGTATTTGTACTTTTTGACTAATTTGTACTTTTTTGTTTATTTATAAACATCTATTTTCGTAAACTCGAAATTGTAATTTTATTTAAAATAA
>NZ_JAXQGC010000050.1:0-54231 GCF_034331125.1 Proteiniphilum sp. | reverse complement strand
GCAAGCCGGGTGGTGTGAGAGGGCGGGGGAGTAATCCCCCTACCTACTCGATTTTCCAAATGTACTATGGCGTAGCCCATAAAATTGCGGTTGATTGTTAAGTGAGTTTGCGCGAACTTGGGGTGTCCAGAGGGGTTTACCCCTTTGGCTTATTGGGGGATTTTTAGCGGATGTGGAACGAAGCGTTAAGAAAATCCCCTAATAAGCTACGGCATTTCTTCGGTGGAAATGCCCCGTGTGTCCGCCTCGTGGGTTTAGCGTTTGATACGCGTGCCGATTTTCGGCATTGTTTTTTCTACTTCGATTGTTTGTTTCTTTTGAAACTTCGGAAGCTTTTTCCCGCACAAATAATCGTTCACATCTTTAAATTCGGCGTATCTTTTTGAAATATCCACCACGGGTAAATTCAGTTTTTGCAGTTTTTCCAATGCCTGTTTACCGGCTTCGTCATTATCCAAAAACGCGTTGATTTTTTCGTGTTTCGAGAGAAACGGGACAGCTTTTTCGAGGTTGGCGGTTGAGTTGAGAACAACGGCTGAAACGTCGGCTTGCCCAGCTTGCAGAGTAAGTAGGCTGAGATAGTCCATAAATCCTTCGAAAAGATTAACGGTTTGCGTTTTCTTATCGAAAGTGGTGATTTCTTTGGGCGGAAGACAACCTTTGAAATAGGGATTTAAGGTTTCAAATCCGTCTTTGTCGCTGGGAAAAGCAACGGCGAAATACGCTTTACCTTTCAGCGTGTAATATACTTCTTTGCAGTATTTCCGTGCCAAATCCATCGGTATTTTGCGATTTTTGAGCATTTCAATCAGCGCCGGATGGTTTAACGGCTTGATTTTCACATCGGATATTTCATCTGAAATCTCCTGCTGTCGAAAAGAAAAAGACGATTGATGTGTTTGGGGATTGGGAACGGCTTGTTCAATGGCTCTCAAGGCGTCCGAAACGCTGTTTGTTTGGTGCAGTTTCATCGCCAAATCAATGATGTTGCCTTTTTCTCCGCTTCCGAAATCGCGCCATTGGTTGATGTTGCGGTTTACTTTGAACGACGGTTCACTCTCGTTTCTGAATGGTGATTTGTACCAAAGATTATGACCTCGTTCTTTGCTCGGTTTTACTCCGATACGGGACAAATAGTCTTCGATGCGGATTTGCTTGGCTTGTTCTGAATTCATAGTTGTAAGATTTTTATATTTGGATATTTTTTCTTTTCGTTAGCAAAATATCGTTATATCGGTTCAGTACGGTACAGGAATATATAGCCTGAGACCATACCGAACCGAATTTTTCCGTCGGTTCGGTACGGGTCGCCACCATAGGCACCCGTATTGTACCGAACCTCCCGGTCAATAATAGAATTTGGGGTTAAAAACATACTGCTTGCTTCTATTTTGAATTATCATCCGTTTGTTTTTTAGGAACGTAAGCAGTTTCTTCACTTTACCGATACCGTAAGTAACTCCGGTTACCGTGGCGTAACTCTTCCGCAAGGCTTCCACCATTTCGCCGTAACCGAATCCCTTTTCGGCGTTTTCATAAACGAGCTCCAACGCTTGGCGGTGTTCGTTTTCGGAAAGTTCGGTGTAGTCAAAGCCGTTTTTCGCAGATTCCGGTTCCGCCTGATATTCCGTGTCTAACTGCGGAATATTGATGTTGTCCGGTTCGTCGCAAATGCGGAAGGCGAATTTTTCAAACGGTTTGGAGCGGATAAACGATGCCGAAACGATGCTTCGGTCTTCATCCGCGGGGTCTTTGGTTACTTGCAGAACGGTTTCGGCTTTGTTGTTGAGTTCCGTGCCGATGTGTCCGCGACTGTTGTCGTCGCCTTTGTTCAAGTGCAACACGGTTTGGATATGGATTTCCCGTTCGCTTGTCCACTGCATCAAGTCTCCGATGAGCGTGGTGGCTTGTGTGGCGTTGTTGATGTCGAGCATCAGGTCGCGAATGCCGTCAATGATTACCAAGCCTACTCCTTCTATGCTGTAAATGGCTTTTCGGATGATTTCGCACCGCACGGCGGGATTGGCAATTTCCCGAAGGTGGCTGAATATCAGGTTTTCTGGCTGACGGTCGAGCGGAAGTCCGGCAAGTTTGAGGATGCGTTGCAACACTTTTTTGCAGTGGAACGGGCTTTGTTCGGTATCGAAATAGAGAATTTTTCGTTTCCATTCGGGCAATGACGCCCGATATTCCAACACTTGTCCGTTGATTAACGCCGATGCCACGATTGCCGACACGTTGAACGTTTTCTTGGCTTTGGCTTTTCCGGTGGACGCGCTGAAATTGCCCAGCGTGCCGATAATGGCGTCGTCCACTTGCAGGATGACGGGCGGAAGCGTAAACTCGTCGGTAACACGCACGAGCGATTTTTGCCAAAGTGCGTCGAGGTCGATTTTGCTGTTTCTTGTTTCCATCGTCATTTTCTTCCGCCTGTTTTACGTCCGGCTAATTCAAGTGCAAGTTCAGCATCTACAATGATTTTCCGCCCAATTTGCGTGATGGCTCGGTCAATTTTCCCGCTTTTCTTGATGCGGTGCGCCGTGGGCATACTGCACCCGAAAAGTTTGGCTATTCCGGCAATGCCATACACGTGGCGTTTCTCGGTTCCGTCGTGTGCGATGGTAGATGTGGTTTGTTGGGCGGTTTTCCCGATGCAGTTTTCTTGCAGATACAAAAATTCTTCGCCCGTCATTTGCCACAATGGTTTTTGTTTTAAATTTTGCAAGTCCATTATTTTTTCCTTTCATTGTTACGATTTTACAATTGCCTTGTACTTCGGCGGTTGATGTTCGAACGATGCAAAGGTAAGGGCGTAAGAAAGTGGTAAGGATGTGGCAGGAATAAAAATATCCAATTGAAAATCAATCGGATATAAAATTATTTTGAGTGGTAAAAGTGGTGGTTCGGTTAGAGAAACCGTTTTAACTAAAAAGCTCTTTTATTTCACGTGCAAATTGTTCCGATTTCCGGCTTGGCACTTCGGAAATAGGTTCTTTGTATTTTGATTTGTAGTAACTCTCGTCAATTTCCAAATGTTGAAGAATAGATGTCCGCCATTCCGTTTTGTTGCCGGATTTGATGTTTTCGTACATTTTGTAAACAAGAAAACAGACACGTGTTTTTTCGCCTTGCTTCAATTTTAATATTTTGTCGCTTGCCAGTAAATTTATTGCCGTGTAAAAATCGGTTTCGGAAAGATTTTCAAAAATGGTATTGTTACAAATTTTGTGGATTTCCGATGCCGTTTTCATATCGAAAAATATTCCTTCAGGCAGGCTGTGAATTGTTTTTGGAATATATTTTTGAACTATTTCACTTAGCTTTTGGCTCAACGTTAGAATTTTCGGGAAATAATTATCTTGATATTTTTCTGCCGTTTTCCGTGCAACATTCTGTTTTTCATACAAGTCGTTCAGTAGTGCCTTTTCTTCATTGTATTTTTCGGTCAGTGCTTCGTGTTTTTCCCAAAGTCGCTTTTCTTCAATCTCTGAATGCGCTCGAAAACCAATCATATCCAACGAATTGTTGATTTCGCTTAATTCTTTCCAACGCTTTTGAGTATTGTGTAATTGGTCGCCGATTTGGTCTTCGTATTGATTGACAAAGTTATCGCAAGCTTTTTCAATGTTCAAGTTTTTAAGTGCATTCTTATTTGACAAAATCAGCCGGATATTATTCTGAATTTCAGTCGAAAGACTTTCTATTAATGTCTTGTAACGTTCCAATTCGGTTTGCATCGTCAAGTCAATTAGCATTGTTTCAAACAATTGGACATTATCAAATTGGGTGTGAAAGTCAGCAACAAATTGTTGTTGTGTAAACTCAATCAAACGCCTGTTTGAAACTTCGGCAATTATCGCATTGAGTTGGGTGTATCGGGGAAGGATGTCGGTGATTTGGGTCATAAAGCTATTTTCGTTCGAGCAAATTGGACTGTTCTTGTTCTACTTTATCTATGGATGATGGCATTGATGTTATGCTTTCAGCTTGCGCAAGAAGCTCTTGCGTAAATTTGAACAGATTACCTATTTAGCATTTCATCTAAATTCCACGCCGAAATATGTTCAATTCCTTCGTTGGTGGGGATTTTGTAATCATCCATACTTACCACATATTTATCAAAATTATCATCGATAAGTTTCAATGAGCGGTACTCTCTTTCGATGGTTTTTTCCTCCGTCAATTGTAGCGTTACTTGCAAATAAAGCCTTTTATCGCCTTTTATGGCAACAAAATCAACTTCCGCATCTTTTATCGTTCCCACGTAAACTTGAAATCCGGCACGTCGCAAACTCAGATAAACGGCATTCTCCAACAAATAACCAATTCCGTAACCGTACCCGGCGTAAAGATAGTTTCGATAAGCCAAGTCGTTCAGATAATATTTGCTGTTGCCCGAAATGGTGTCTTTTCCTTTTATATTGTAGCGTTCGGCACGATGAACAAGAAATGAATTTTCTAAATAATTGATGTAAGACGACAAGGTTTCGTAGTTTGTTTTCCGCTTTTTAGATGCAAAGAAGTTGATGATATTTGTTATCGAAATAAGGCTTGATGCAGTATTGACTAAATAAACAAATAAATCATCTAATAGCTTCACATCTTTGACGTTATAACGTGCAACAATGTCTCGCAACATAACAGTATCTTTGATGGATGACACGTAATTTTGCTTCATTTCATCGTTGGGCAGATTGAAAAGTTCGGGCAAAGCACCGCTTTGAAGGTATTTTCTGTAACTTTCGCTACTAATTTCCAGTCCTGAAATTCCACAGAATTCGGGAAAACTAAACGGGAAAATCTCAAATTCAACGTATCTACCCGATAAAAGTGTTGCTAATTCACCGGACAAAAGATTAGAGTTGGAACCGCTGATAAACAGCTCGCTCGGTTCTGCAAAGTCCTGTGAATGTGAGTTTACAAATCGTTCCCACTCGTCTATATACTGTATTTCGTCAATAAAAATATAGACTTTCCCGATTGGCTTTAATGCTTTCCGATAGGCTTTGTAAAGTTGCTCCAACTCAACTGCACTTCGCAAAGTAGCCAACTCCATATACTCTTTGTTGATGTAAAGTATATTCTCGCTCTTTACGCCCTCGGATATTAGCTTTGATGCGATTTGACGCAGAATATAACTTTTACCCGCACGGCGCTGACCAACAAGTACTTTTACCAACTTATTGCCCACGTACTGACCGATTTTGTCCGTGTAAGATGTACGGGAATATCCCAAATCTATCGGGT
Organism: Proteiniphilum sp.; assembly: GCF_034331125.1. Taxonomy (NCBI): domain Bacteria; kingdom Pseudomonadati; phylum Bacteroidota; class Bacteroidia; order Bacteroidales; family Dysgonomonadaceae; genus Proteiniphilum; species Proteiniphilum sp. Next base: position 48,984 of record NZ_JAXQGC010000050.1, on the reverse strand, counting down.
TACTATCCCAAAAATTGTACTTCCTTATTGAATTAATTATTTCAATCATACTTGAAAATTTCCAGCAAATGTAGGAATTTTAAAACACACTTGAAAATTTTGACCAGATTTTTCTTCAAATAATCTCTCTACAACTGATTAAACTTACTCATGGCGCTCGCTTTTATATCGTCGGCAATGTCGATGTAAGGTTTCATTGCCTTATAATCGCTGTGTCCTGTCCATTTCATAACCACGTTTGCCGGAATGCCGAGGGAGAGAGCGTTGCAAATGAATGTGCGACGAGCGTCGTGGGTGCTTAGCACGGCATATTTGGGCAAAATAGTTTCAATGCGTTCGTTTCCTTTGTAGTGTGTTTGATGCACCGGATTATCAAGCCCTGCCAGTTCAGCCAAATCTTTCAAATAACTGTTCATTTTTTGGTTGGATATTACGGGAAATACTTTTCCGTTCTCAAAATGAAAATCCTTGTATTTATCGTATATGGCTTTGCTTTTATCGTTAAATTCGATGACAATCCTGTCGTTGGTTTTCACGGTTACAATATCAATATACGAGCCTTTTATATGCGAATGACATAAGTTATACACATCGGAATAACGTAAACTTGTGTAACAGCAGAACAAAAACACATCACGCACCTTTTCTAAATACTTTTTGTCTTCGGGGATTTCAAAATCGGTCAGTTGTTTTAACTCTTGGGCGTCTAAAAACACCACTGTTTTTTGCGCGGTTTTCAGTTTTGGTTTGAAATCCATAAACGCATTATCCACTGTCAAGTTCTTTGATGCAGACCAGCGAAGTACCCATTTCAATAAGCCTATTTGTTTGTCGATGGTTGAGTTTTTGAGGTCTTGCTTGTGAAGCATATCAGCAAAAGCGGAAAGTCCCTTCTCTGAAAAATCATCCATTGTTGGCTCGGGATTCCATCTTTCAATGTGCTTTTTTAAGGCATTGAATTTTTGCAATGTTCCTTTTGCCCAATTGTTTCTTTTGCTGTTTTCTGAAACAAACTCGTTGAACACCTTCCAAAACGACAACACTTTTTCCTCTTGAACGGCGTTATCTGTGGCTACATCTTTTTTAATGACAAGGTTAAATATTTCTCGCAACTCAGTCGTTGTTGGCATTTCCTCCTTCACTTCAAATTCTTTGAATATCTTCTGAATTTCGGCAAAATACGCTAACAAATCCGCATTGATTTCGGATGCAGACTGTTTGAGTTTATTCGTACATCCGTTTTTCACACGTTGTTTTTCCAAATCCCACTTTGCCACATCAATCCTATAACCGGTGGTAAATTCCACTCGTTGATTATTGTAAACAACCCTCATTCTGATGGGTACATTCTCTACAATGGGCTTTCCATTTTTCTTTCTGCTCTCTAATGCAAAGATGATATTTCTCTTGATATTCATGCTATTTAGCCTTTAAAATCTACACCCAAATTTACACCCATTTTTTGTCATAGCAAAGGATATTTAGAGATATTTTATGAAAAATATTTTCACATAAACAGTTGGTATATAGACAATTGATGTTTTATGGTATTTTATGATAGTAATGTGATTAGTCCCGTCCATACCGCAAAATAAAAGGTAAAAAGCTTGTAAAAAGCTTTTTACCTTTTTCCTTTTTTAAGATTCATTGATTCTTATACTTCTTTACCATACAGGATTATTGATCTCACCATCTATCTTTGTTGAAGTATACTTTATAACAAAATCACTTCAACTTGTTGATATTTAGGTTTGCAATTAGACTCCAAAGTTCATCAGGATTCATGTTTTCACCTTCTGCGTCAACCATAAATCGCTCATCAACAGTTGTTTTGATTTCCGAATTATTATCTTTCTTGTAATATGTTTCCAATGATTGACTTCCCTCTCTTTGCTTAGTCTGTTCTGTTTTAGAATCAGACTCCGATTCGAAACCTTTTGCCATGCCGGTCATAAAGCCCTGAAATGTATAAATAGCAGCGCCTGCCTCACCGGCTCCGTCAGTTATCGTAATTCTCATTGACTTATCACTTGCCCCGTTTTTGAATTCAAGCGTTCCGGAGGTAGCGGATGATGTCTGAAATGTAAATGAACTCCTTTCCATGTCCCCAAGTTTTTCGGGCATCCAGCTTTTAAATTTCTCATTATCAATAGGGGTTATTTTTTTTAATTCTTCCACCCGTTTCTCCAAATCCTTGGATGTTTTCTCTATATTCTTCACGTTTTTTACAAGGTCTTTTGCTTGGTTGACAGACTCTTTAGCGCTTTTTATTTTTTCTGCTGTTTCGCTTTTACAAGCACTAAGTACAAGAAATGTGGTAAACAATAAACCGATTAAGTAAATTTTTGTTCTCATTTTATTGAAATTTTCAAGTTACAGTTTTCTGAATTCCACCCTTCTGTTCTGTGCTTTGCCTTCGGTAGTGCTGTTATCAGCCACCGGTTCTGTTTCCCCTTTTCCGCTTGTAAGAAGAGTGTTTGATTCGATTCCGAAATTATCCACCAGGTATTTTTTAACTGCCAAAGCACGTTTGTCGGAAAGTATCTGGTTGTCTGCTTCCTCACCATCACTATCTGTATGGCCTATAATGACGAAGATAGTACCCGATGCAGATTTCATGGCTTCGCCAATTTCGTTCAATACATTTGCTGAATTAGGCTCAATTTTATCGGAACCGCTGGCGAAATGTATGTCGTTGGTGGTGAATGTCCCATTCTCCAATAATTCTTTCATTACATTACTTCGCGCATCAATACCGGACTCTGCAATTACTATGTTGGAAACGTAAAAGTATGAACTTTTTGTTTCTTTTGCTCCGTGCGTAGCTGCATGAAAATAAATGGCTTGAGCAAAGTCGGGTTTAAAGTCTCGAGGAGCATCACTCATTTTAACACCATTGATGTATGATCGAATCCGTTCGTGATTATTTACCTCAATTGCAACATGAATTTTTTGATTTAGAGGAACCTGATATTCTGTTTTTAACCATGCACTTCTGCCGTCTTTCCGGGTACCGAAGTTCCATGAATCATAATTACGGTCGTTCTGTGAATACATCAAAAACCCGTAAGAATTGCTGCCAGCGAAAGAATAATCGATTTTATCGGGCTTAGTGCCGATGGCAAATCCTGCCAATCGATAATTTAAATTGGCCGGCATAATCAAATCGTATTCAATAGTGAAATTGGCCGGTAAAGGCTTTGTCATTTCTAAACTTACGGTTGATCCTGCTGGGATTTTCAACCATTTTTCACTGAAACCGTTGAGTTTTGTAACTTCTCCCCCTTGTGATGTGTTCCATTTGGCCGGGAAATCTCCAATGGCATCGGGTGCAAAGTCATCAGAATATAGGATTATCGACCCACGTGTAAACTCTACCTCGTTTGCGCCATCTTCCAATAGAATAGATGGTTGCTGCATATCTTCTGAACCGGTAAAGTCTTCGTTAGGAAAATTACTATCGGGAGTTCCTTCTTTCTTTTTTCCCTCCAAAACTGCGTCAAGGGCTTCTTCGGTTTTCTCTTCCGATTTTTTATTTAACTTGCGTTCAACGGTATTTACAACACCTTGTTCAACACCACGTTGAGCAGCTTCTTTCAGTTTCTTCAGTATTTGAGCTTCTGCGTTATTCGTTAAAACAACCGAAAACAGAAGGATTATGATAATATTTATTGTTCTCATTATGATTTAATTAAATTGTGAATAATAATATTTTGCATGCCATAGGATGGCATCCATGTCATCGGCATTTGAAATCGTTACAACCGAAGGAATAGGAGAAGTATCAGAGATACCGGTTTCCTGTATGGCTTCAATCTTATATTCTATCAAATTAAAGCCTTTTTTTAACCGGAGCGTATATTGATACTCCATGTCAATCGTATTTTCTGTATAGGAAATACTCTCTTTGCATAGTGTTGTCAAATCGATATTTTGTTCGCAGTATATTACTTCATAAAACGAAGCCATTATCGGGTTTTGATAATACCGGTCTTCTAACCAGGGGATTAAACCAATATCCGAAACGGGGAAAAGTGTCGCCGCCCACGGTCTGTTTTGATGGGAAAGGCTAAAGTAACCTCCTTTATAAACAACAGTACCTTCAGCTACACCGGTTATATCAGGACATGAAAAAAATAACGCAAAAGGAAGCTGAGTTGCAAATATTTCTTTGGTTTCCGGAGCAATGGTATCTGGCAGCTCTTCCGGAAAATCTATCGAGATATTTCCCTTATTATCAACTGTTCCCACTTTTACCGGATTATCCAAGCCAAACATAAATAAAACAATATCCATGGCCGGCTTGTCCGGGGTTGCGTTTTCTATTTTACCGGTGAAACTTTGTTGGCCTGAAGCCGTAAACGAAGAAATGAAGAAAAACAATTGTAAGAATAGTAAAAGTGTTTTCATTTTCGTTTGCATCTTACTGTACCGATTTAAACCACTCAGCGAACTTATTTCCGAGAATAGGAACGGCCTTTTCTTTATTATTAATAGCGTTTATCAATCCCATTATCAACATGTACATCACAATGAAAAAACCTATTATACTTATTATCCATCCCAAAATGGGAATTACATTGATGATACTGAGCGCTATTCCGGTTACCATTAGCCCCAACGACTGGCGGATATGAAAACTGGCAAAAGGCTCTTTTTTCTCGTTGTTCATAACAAAGGCCACAACTAATCCAATGATGGTAAGGTAGGCGATGATGGCTGTACTGTTTTTTACAGCTGCGGGTTGCGGTTCAATGACTGTTTTGTTTTCTGTTTCCATTTGTCTGAATTTAATTATCTTGATACACTGAATCTGATCGGTTCAATCCTCCCTGCTGCACCACCCGAAGGTACCATCTCTAATGTAATATCAAACATATCACCCGGAAATTCATATCTACCATCACGATTGAGTTTGGATTGGGATTGCAGAGCAGGGATGAAATCAAAGGCCTCTGCCGGAACGTACATATCTCCGGGAAGCCATGGCCAGTTTTCGCGTGAAGACTTTGAGATAACCTTGCCGTTTACACTTACGGTGGTTACCATATCAAACAGGACAATCTGATCACTCTTAGCATCTAATGTGAAGACTATCTGGTATTTGTTGTCCTTAAAATCTTTGAACAGTTTTACCGGTTCGCTGTACTTGATTGATGATGACTGAGATACTCCTTTAATGTTGAGTTTTCCTCTGAATTCCTGTGCTGATACCAATGACACAGCAAATAATATAGTAAATACTGTTAATATAATCGTTTTCATTGTTTTAGGATTTTAATTCATTTAATTATTCGTCAATCGTACTTATTCATGTTCGGTTCTGCCGATGAAGTTCTTGTTCCCGTAATTCCGTTGATATTGTACGGACTGTAATGATCAAGTTGTCCGTATTTGTGCCTTTTGTCTTTGATGTAAATATATCCGGTTAATGAATTGAGGGTTGGATCATTATTGACATCAATGAAAAAATGAAACCGACCTTCTTTTCCATCGCTGTCTTTGTATGGGCCTCCAAAAAAGTACTTGTGATTGAATCCGGATGAAACATCTTTTCCGCCTTTCAGATCAGCAACGCGTATATAGTCGCCCTGCTTGAAAAACAGTTTTGCTTCTATGTGCTCTTCACTGAACCACTTTATTTTGAGTTGTCCTATTTTGTTCGTTTGCCAGGTGCCTGTCCACAATACAGGCTCTTGTGTTGGAGGCGTTATAGGTTGTATGTTATAAGTAGGTATTGGTTCTCTTGTTGAAATATTGGCAACGTTAACTTTCGTGCCTTTCCAAGTACCTTCTTTATTGGTACTGGTAGTGTAAGTGCCGTTGAAGTTTTGTTTTGTTGCACTTAAATTAAATGAGAACTGCCCGTTCGAGCCCAACACTCTGTGATGCTGAATTTGGGAAGCAGGTTTGTTTAAGCCGGGTTTTAACATATAGCTTCCACTAAAAATCCCCTGGCGATTGGTTACATTTCCTGAAATATTACCTCTCAGCACATAATCGCCCATATAGGCTACAATATTCCTCGTTTGTGTGGAAGAGATGCTGAGCTCTCCAAAAGTGCTGTTCCATGTGCCTTTCCAATCAGTGGCTACTGCTGGAAGTGATCCCGCAAGAAAAATGATTAAAATTAATGTGTACTTGTTTGTTGCTCCAATAATGCATTTCATAACTATAATTTTAATGTGATAAATAAAACGTTGAGAACAAAAATAAGTACACAATTGAGCAGCTGTATACGTTTTTTTATATATGGGAACTTTTGCTTTATATGTGGTTGTATCAGACTGCTCGATGTTGAAAATTATATATTTGAACTAATTTACAGAGTGTACAGTTTTTTATGCATTATATACAATAAGGCTATTGAAAACAGAATAATAAAATTATATTTGTTGAAAAATAAAAAATTCTGTAAGCGTATGATTAATGCCATAATCGTTGACGATGAAATGAACGCCATAAAAGCGCTATCGCTGGAATTGAAAAACTTCAGGGAACAGGTTTCTGTGAAAGGGCATTTCACAAGCGCTTCGGGTGCGATTGATTTTTTGAAAAATAATGAAGTAGATGTTGTTTTTCTGGATATGGAAATGCCCGAAATGACAGGTCTGGACTTTTTGGAACGTTTTCAGCAACGTAATTTCTTGGTGGTTTTCACAACTGCTTTCAGCAAATATGCCCTCAATGCCATCAAACAAGAAGCGGTTTATTATCTGCTCAAACCCATTGATATAATAGAACTTGAAACCTGTATAAAACGCATTGACAAAGCATTGTCAAAAGATACTTTTGAAGAGAAATTAGATGAAGCATTGAAAAAACTTAATTTAATAAAAGGGGGGCCGCAGAAAGTGAAAATTAACCACGATGGTAAAATTGTTTTTTATCATCCCGATGAAATTTTATACGGAGAAGGAGATGGGAATTACAGTTGGGTTCACTTCGAGAATAAAAACAAAATACTGGTCACCAAAAAGTTGAAACAATTGGAAGAAGATCTGCAAGAACCCATTTTTTATCGCGTACACAATTCGTATATAATTAACCTGAATAAAATAAAAGCCTACAATAAGAACGAAGGGGTGGTCATTTTAGAAAACAAGGCGGTAATTCCTGTATCGAGACAAAAAAGAAACAATATTTTATCGAAGATTTGAATGGTTGAAATCAAATTAATATCAATCATCCTGTGGAGTGTTACCGCCAGCCTTTTGATGATTTTTATCCTCATTTCATCCTCTATTTACCGTGTCAACAAGGATAAAATATTTATATATTACGCATTTTACTGCTTTTTCCTGTCAGCCTATGTAATTTATAAGTTCGATTTTTACCAGCCATATTTAGATTGGATCATTGAACGAAGGAATCCGGCTTTTGGTTATATGGTTCAGGTGACATACCATGCCTTTTACATGATGTTCGGGATTCGCTTTTTAGAGTTTCACTCCTATTATCCTAAAATCTTTAAATATCTCAACCTTTATTCTCAAGTGTTGATAGGTATTAGTATTTTCGGCATACTTGTGCATTTTTTACCGTTTATATCAAGACAGATATATTCCATTTTCTTCTTATATATATTTCTGCCCATTCACCTTTCTTTAGCCTTCTTTATTATCATTAAATCGCTAAAAACAAAAGCATTTGCACGCTATTTTTTTACAACGGGCTCATTTTTATATATGGCATTGTCTATGTATGCACTCTTCATATCTTTAAAGGTCGTAAATAATCCAATTCCCAATTGGGTCGATCCTATAGATTTTTTTTACGCAGCCATCATATTGGAATGTTTAGTCTTTAGCTATGGGCTAAGTTACAGAATACGATTGTTGCACAATCAACGATTGACTTTTCAGAAAGAGTTGGAGATTGCACAACAAAAAATGCAGGAAAAACTGAAAGAAGAAATTAATCTTCAGCAAAAAGAGAATTTAATTCTTTTGGAACAAAAACAAAAGCAGGAGTTGATAACAAAGGTAGCCTTCCTGCAACAAAAGGTGCTGCGAAGCCAAATTAATTCTCATTTTATTTTTAACGTGCTTAACTCCATCAAACTGTTTATTCTGGAAAACGATGCACCTAAAGCTTCCCTTTACTTAGGAAAGTTCGCCCGCTTTATTCGCGAAGTATTAGACAACAGTATAAATGACTTGACCAATCTTTCCGACGAGTTGAAAACCATAGAGCTTTATCTGAATATTGAACAGATGCGATTTAACGACATCTTCAACTATAAAATAGATATTCAGGAAGATTTAAATCTGATACGCTATCCATTTCCACCCTTGCTTCTTCAGCCTTTTGTGGAAAATGCTCTCTGGCACGGATTGATGCAGGTAGAAAAAGATGCGCGTCTTATAATCAGGGTATATGCTGATACTGGAGGTTTAATCATAGAAATTGATGACAACGGTATCGGCTACAACAAATCTATTTCAACTAAAAAAGAAGGTCACCAATCCTTGGGATTAAAAATTGTACAAGAACGAATCGAACACTACAACCAAAGTCAACAATTTGAAATTAATTACACGATAACCGACAAGTCAGACACCGGAAACAATAACGGAACTATTGTAAGAATTATCTTAAGAGACACCATCCCGATTTTTGTGTAAATGTGAAGAGTTGATATAAATTATTAACTTTAAACATTCGCACAAATGGAAGAGAAAATGGCAAAAAGCAAATCAAACGAGAATCAAGGTTATATTGTTCCTGGTCAGTTGTTTGACAAAGAGTTTCTGAAACAGTTCCACACTCAGGACGATGTAGACAAATTCATGAACGACCTTCATGCGCGGCTCTATGAGCAACTTTTGGACAGCGAGATGGATGCGCATCTGGGGTATGAGAAAAACAACAATGCCGGAGACAACAGCGGCAATTCGCGTAACGGTTCATATACTAAAAGGATACAGACTCTACACGGAGAGGCTGATATTAAAGTACCACGTGACAGGAACGGAGAGTTTGAGCCTATAATAATACCGAAACACGAGAAAAAAGGTATGTCGTTAGAGCGTCTTGTCATATCCTTGTACGCCAAAGGGATGAGTGTGTCTGACATAGAGGATGAGTTGCGAGACATCTATCAGGTAAATCTCTCAAGCTCGGTGATTTCCGTGATAACGAACAAGGTTACGCAGTCCGCTCTTGAATGGCAGAACAGACCTTTGTCACAGCAGTATATGATTGTATGGATGGACGGCATAGTGTTCAAAGTGAGGGATGGCGGCAAGGTCATCAACAAGACCGTATATCTTGCCGTAGGGCTCGACAAGACCGGAAGAAAGGAAGTTCTCGGGATGTGGGTCGGCAAGGCTGAGAGTTCGTCCTTCTGGATGACGGTACTGACAGATATGAAATCAAGGGGCGTGGAGGACATCCTCATAACCTGTACTGACAATCTCAACGGCTTCACCGACACCATCCGCTCTGTATTTCCTCAGGCTGCGACACAAATATGCGTCGTCCACCAGATACGCAACTGCTGCAAATATGTCGTCTACAAAGACCTGAAGGCTTTTACGGCTGACATGAAGGAAATCTATTCCGCTCCTAACCGGGATCTGGCGGCAGCAGCGCTTGACCGTTTCGAGGGGATCTGGGGCAAGAAGTACCTGTACGCAGTCAGGAGCTGGCGAAACAACTGGGACGACCTCACCACTTTCTTTGAATATCCAATTGAAATCAGGCAGATTATATATACTACCAACCTCATAGAGAATCTTAACGGCAAGATCAGAAAGTATACGAAAGCAAAACTTTCATACCCCAATGATGATGCCGTAAAGAAGTCCGTATATCTTGCTATCAGCGAGATAGAAAAGAAATGGACTCAACCCGTCAGAAACTGGGGCATTGTTTTCAACCAATTTATCTGAATTAGTTTAGATTTAATCTGACAGTTAAGGGCAAAAACTTAAATTTGAGTCCGCTCCGAAAAGTCGGAGTGATAATTTAGTTTAAAATTTTTTGTACAATAAATTTTATAAATCAGGTAAATTTCACCTGAAAAGTTCTTTGAAATATTTGCGTATATAGCTATTATTCACTACCTTAGTAGGGCTTAAAACTGTATAATATGTTCAAAAAATCGGACGAAAACCCTCAATTGGGCATTTTTTCATCACCGACGGAGTACTTCAGAGACTCTAAGAAGAAAGAATACCTAAAAAATGACTCCTGGCATAACCGGTTCCGAAACCATGTTGTAATGCGTGTGGATGAGTCTATTTTCAGACCACTTTATTCTAATGGAACGGGGGCTCCTAATGCCTCTATCCGTATTTTGGTCGGTATGATGATCCTCAAGGAAGGCCAGGGATGGAGCGACGCACAATTGTTTGAGAACTGCGCATACAATTTACTTGTCCGCAGTGCTCTGGGTCTGATGTCGTTAGAGGACGCTGAGCCTGTTTCATCCACTTACTACCTTTTCCGTCGCAATCTGGTTGACTATGCAAGGGAACACGGCGAAGACCTGTTCAAAAAGTGCCAGGGGCAAATCACCCGTGACCAGCTATTGGAGTTTGAGGTGAGCGGCAAGCAGGTGCGCATGGACAGTAAACTGGTCGGCAGCAATATCGCCTGGTACTCCCGTTACGAGTTGATTCATGAAACCCTGCGTCTGTTTATCAATGAAAGGGAGGAACATATCTTCAATAAGAGCCTGTCCAAAGAGATGTTTTCCCTTATCGAAAGCATACAGGGTGAAACGGGCAACAAGGTGGTGTACCGCAGTACAAAGGCCGAGGTTGATGCCAGGTTCGTTGAACTGGGCAAACTGATGTACCGTTTTATAGGGCTCTTCAAGAAGCATGACTATGGTCATTACCAGACCCTTAAAGCGGTTTTCGAACAACAATACTCGGTTGGCAGGGACAAAACTGTCGTTCCTCTGGAAAAGGAGAAAGTCAGCGCCAAATCCATACAGTCACCCCATGACACCGACTGCCATTACCGTGACAAAGACGGCAACAAGGTCAAAGGGTATTCGGTGAACGTCACCGAGACATGCGACCAACCGGGAGATGACAAAGATACGGCATTGAACCTGATAACCGATACCGAGGTAACGGTGGCATCGGCTCCGGACAACGGCTTCCTTGAACAAGCCCTGGATCGGACACAGGAAATAATATCCGACAAAATAGAGAAAGTATATGCCGACGGGGCTTACCACAGTGCTGATAATCAGGAGTATTGCCAAAGCGATAAAAATGGCATCGAGCTGATACTCACAGGCATGCAAGGCCCCGCACCGAGATATGACATCCGTTTGGACGAACAGAATGAAATCAATTTAATAGTAACCGACAACAAAACAGGAACAACAATACAGGCACAACGGGTAAAACTCCGCAAAGACAAAACACAGAGGAAATGGAGGATCAAGACTGAAGAAGGAAAATACCGCTACTTCGATGAGGATAACCTCAGGGCTGCCGCTCTGAGGAAGAAATTGGACGATATCCCGATAGATGAAAAAAATATCAGGAACAATGTCGAAGCAAGCATTTTCCAGTTAGGATACCATTACCCGAATGACAAGAGCCGTTACAGGTCACTTGCCAAGCACAAACTATGGGCATACTCCCGCTCGTTGTGGATAAACTTCGTCAGGATAGTGAATTATATGACGCGAATAAGTCAAAGAGCGCTTTTTTGGCAAAAACTGCCACAATATATAATTAATTTATGTTTCAATATGTATATTATTGTAAACATACTTTCAATTAATAAAAACAATCACATTTGTCCGGTTAAACTTCATTTTTCAGCAATTTGAAAAAATGGGGTTTTCAGAGCAGACTCATTTTACTTCAAATTTTTATCGAAGAATGCTTCCATCCGATCATAATGAATGGCACCGGCTTTATTGTCGTACAAATCGGTATGGACGGCTCCGGGGATAATCGTCAATTCTTTGTTATCACCTTTGAGCGCCTTGAAAGCGTCTTCGCCCATATAGCGGCTGTGAGCCTTTTCACCGTGGATAACGAGCACGGCGCACCTGATCTCTCCCGCATAAGCCAGCAACGGCGCTTTCATATAGGAGAGATTGCTCACTGTATTCCACCCTTCGTTCGAATTCAACGAACGCTTGTGATAACCCCGTTGGGTCTTGTAGTAATCGTAATAATCTTTCACAAACTGCGGAGCATCTTCGGGCAACGGGTCAACCACGCCGCCGGCCCGCTGATACGTGCCGTTCGTATAATCGACCAACCGTTGCGCATTGAGCTGTTCCCTCATCCGGTAGCGTTGCTCCTCATCCATCGAATCGAAATATCCCTTGACGGCTACACGGCTCATATCGTACATCGTCGACACTGCGACAGCTTTGATCCGGGTATCGTTGACGGCCGCCGCCAACGAGATGCCTCCCCATCCGCAAATGCCGATGATGCCAATCTGTTCGGGGTTCACATCGCTGCGGGAGCTGAGGTAGTCGATGGCAGCGCTGTAATCTTCCGTATTGATGTCGGGAGAATTGACGTAGCGGGGTTCGCCGCCGCTCTCGCCGGTGTATGAAGGATCGAAAGCGAGGGTCAGGAACCCCCGTTCAGCCATGGTTTGAGCATACAAGCCCGAAGATTGTTCCTTCACCGCCCCGAAAGGACCACTAACGGCTATAGCCGGCATTTTCTCGTTTTCTTTCCCTTTGGGAATGTACAAATCGGCTGCCAGGGTGATGCCGAACAAATTTTTAAATGTTACTTTTTGATGTTTCACTTTGTCGGATTTCGGGAAAGTTTTATCCCATTCCTGTGTCAGTTTTAGTGTACTATTCATATTTTCTCCTTCTTTTTGGTCGTTTGTACTGGCAATCATTGCGATTGCTAAAATTATAATTGCTATTCGTTTCATATTATGCGATTTATTCCATTGCTGATTTCTTTCCCATTGTATGGTTACATTTTTTCATCCAAGTGCATTACGCAACTCTTCGGGAGCCGTCTGCTTTGCCTATTCAAGTATATTGGCTTTGGAGCCTCCGTTTATCAGGAAATCGATTCCGGTTGTGTAACAGCCTCTTGCACTCACACAACAGGTTATGGCTACGCCAATCGTATCCGAAGCAACTCATACAATGACTTCTCCGGTTTTCTTTTTTGTGTGTTGTCAAAATTATTTGGATAAATTCCGATAATCGGAATCGTTTACCGGCTCCAGCCACTGCGTTTTATCTTTGGCCGTATCCATAATGGAAAGGTGAGAAAACCATTCATCTGTCGTTGCACCGTGCCAATGTTTTACGCCAATCGGAATGGTCACCACATCCCCTTCCTGTAAAAATTGTGCGGGTTTTCCCCATTCCTGGTACCAGCCTTCGCCGGCCGTCACCATCAGAATCTGTTCCGTGGTATGCCTGTGCCAGTTGTTCCTGCAAGCCGGCTCGAAAGTCACGTTAGACACATTCAGGGTATTCGTTTTATCGGGAGATACCATCGATTTCAGATAACATTTTCCGATAAAATAATCTTTGTACTTTTCATTCGGTTCACCCAGGCCGAAAATTCCTGCTTTGGCATTGACGGGATCGCAATTATTTTCCACATAAACCTCTTTTGCCAGACGAAATGCTCCCCACCCCTTTGGCCAACCTGCATAAAATGCAATGTGCGTAAGGGCTTCGGCCATTTCTGCCCTCGTGATACCGTTTTTCTTGGCCGTTTCGAGATGATATTTCAGCGAGGTATCCGTAATACCCGCACTGACAAGTGCGGTTACGGTAATAAGGCTTCTTAATTTCGGAGAAAGTTCGGCCTGACGGCTCCACACCTGCCCGAAAAGCACATCGTCGTTAAGTTCCGCGAATTTGGGCGCAAAATCGCCCAGTTGGTCTCTACCGGCCGTTTGTTTTTTTATTTCTTTCATTATTGTATGATTTTGAGCGTTCACATTCATTATAAAAATGGATAGAATCAATGGGAAAATAAGTTTTGATTTCATTGTCGTTGTCATTTCATTTTTCTCAAAAAAACAGATTTAATCTTCTTTTACCAACTCAAACTTCACATTGATGTTCCCTGTTGTTTGAAAAAGTTCAACATCTTTTTGAATACGACCTACTTTTTGTAGATTACCGATTATTTCGCCATTCTGCCTGTAAAAAATGACAAAACTGTGCCATGGAGTCCAGTATGAAATGTCTCCCACTTCATATCCGCTTGTGTGTGCCTCATAAGCCGGCAGTGCTTCTTCAAAGCGGTACACCATTTCCCGCTCGTATAAATCCTGCATTGGCAGAGTTAACGGAAGTTTATCTATAAAACTTTTTGCTGTTGCATTATCATATAAATCGGCAAACAAGACTTTGTCGCCTACTGTTATCTTTAATTTTGTTGTTTTCATTATATTTGTTTGTTTAATGGTATCCGTGTTTTCAATAACACCGGGCTCTTCAATCTCCATTTCGGATTTATTGCAGGAAGATAGAGAATAAGAGCTTATGATAAAAAGAAATATTGAAAATAATCTTGTCATAATATTTATTATTTTTAAAAAGTACTTGCATCTATTACATATCTGTACCGCGCCTCTTTATTTACCACTTTATCCCAAGCTTCATTAATTTGGTCAGCTTTGATAATTTGTATCTGCGGATAGATACCTTTTTCAGAACAGTAGTTCATTACTTCCTGGGTTTCGGGTATTCCACCGATTAAAGAACCATTCAGATTCACCCGGTTGCGTATCATTAAAAAATTATTGACCGATAAATTGCCTTTGATAGGCATACCTACCTGAGTGAACGATTTATACGGTTTTAAAACCATCGCATATGCCGATATGTCAAAATCATAAGGAATGGTGGAAATCATATAATCCAACTTACCATAATAAGGTTTCAAACTGTCCATCGTATCAACCACAACTACTTCCTTGGCTCCAAAACCTTTGATATCTTCTACTTTTGAAGCAGAGGTAGTGAAAGCGTACACTTCCGCACCTTTTGAGACTGCCAGTTTGATGGCCAAATGCCCTAAACCTCCAATACCGGCTACTCCCACTTTATCTCCTTTCTTGAAATTGGCCCTCATTAGAGGCGAATAAGTGGTTATCCCGGCACATAACAAGGGAGCCGCATACTGCAGGTCGATATTTTCGGGAATTTTAATCGCAAAATGTTCCTTTACCACAATGTTGTTGGAATATCCACCCTGTGTAATTCCCGATGGAGAAGTTTCATCCGGAGAACCATACGTGTAAATGGTTTTGCCATTCTCGCAATGTTGCTCTTCTCCGTGGTTGCAACTTTCGCATTTCATGCAACTGTCGACCATGCACCCGATTCCGGCTTTGTCTCCAACTTTAAATTTAGTTACATTTTTACCTGCTGCAGCTACAATTCCTGCTATTTCGTGTCCCGGAACCTGTGGGTATTGTTGTGGTGCCCAATGGTCGCGTTCCTGGTGAATATCCGAATGGCAGATGCCCGAATATTTGATTTCAATTAAAATATCATTATCACCTACCGGACGACGTTCAAATTCCCATGGCGAAAGTTTTCCGGTTTTGTCAGAGGCTGCGTAACCTCTTGATTTTACTTTTTTCATTTTTGGTTCTCTTTTATATGTTTGTGAAAATATTTGTAAAGGTTTTGCAAGCGATATGCCTGCACCGACAAGCATTGCCTGTCGAATAAATTTTCTCCTTGACGATTGTTTATGGATTGTTTCTTTCATCTTTTCGATTTTAATAAAAATATCTTAACGATTGTATCACAACATTTTCACTTTGCAAAGTACGCATAATAATTTGGCATTTATTTTATACATAAAACGGATTATCAGGTTGTTTTTTACCACTTTTACGGATTTTTCAACCATCTGATTGCAAATGGAACAGGAGTTATTAAATTTGCACCGTAAGACTTCAATATTTTGACTATGGAACAAATTTCTAAAATAGATAGTGTAAGGCAGTATAATAATCATGTAGGGGTAGATACACTACATCCTCTGGTGAATGTTATCAATTTCGATAATAAGCCGGCCATTCAACATTTTAAAAGATATATGGGTATCTATGCCATTTTTCTTAAAGATGTCAAATGTGGCGATATTACCTACGGATGCCAGTCTTATGATTATGAGGATGGCACGTTGGTTTTTGTATCACCCGGTCAAGTTTATGGTATCGATAGCAAAGGCGTCGCTATAAAACCATCAGGATATGCCCTGATATTTCATCCCGACCTGATTGCAGGCACATCGTTATCCAAAACAATTAAAGATTATACGTTCTTTTCTTATGAAGTGAACGAAGCGCTGCATCTTTCAAAAAAGGAACGGGAAACCATTGTTGATTGTCTGGAAAAAATCGCTTTAGAAATTGATCATACCATTGACAAACACAGTAAAAAGCTGATTGTTTCCAATATCGAACTGCTATTGGATTACTGTATGCGTTTTTACGACCGTCAATTTATTACCCGTACGCATGTTAACAGTGATATTTTAGTGCGTTTGGAAGGCCTTCTGAATGATTATTTCACATCGGGCGAAGCGATTGATTTAGGATTTCCTACCGTAGCGTTTTGCGCAGATAAATTGCATCTGTCACCCAATTATTTTGGCGACCTGATTAAAAAAGAAACCGGAAATACTGCTATGGAATATATTCAAACCCGGGTGATTGATGAGGCTAAAATCAAAATATCGGATTCCACAAAAACCATGAACGATATAGCTACCGAATTGGGATTTAAATACCAACAACATTTCACCCGTCTGTTTAAACAAAAAGTTGGTATAACTCCCAATGAATACCGAAAGTTAAATTGAATAGAAAAACAGGTCCCGAAAGTATATTTTTGTATAGCTCCTATTGTAACCTTCCCTATTTACTACCACACAAGAAACAATATTGAGAAATGGCGGATGGATTTATCTTGAAAACATGGATCGGAATAACGTAGAAGGTAAATTTTCTTCGTATGTTTTTCTGAATGACGAGAAGAGCAAACTCTTTTTTAGTAAAGAACATCCTGATACTTTTGTATCTTATGGAAAATACGAAATGCGTTTGAGAGACAAGATACTTGTGGAAAACGGTCAGGTTGTCAAAGCAAAAGTCAAATGGTATGGTTTAGGAAGTTATGCATATCCATATCTCTGGAAAACAAATAAAACTGATTCTCAATATCAGGAATCGTGGGATGATCCGAGATTGCCAAAGAAACGAAAGAGTGAATCAGAGCAAAAACAGTCTATTGTTCCAAAGAGAAGTAGAGGAAAAAAGATATAGATATCTTTACTTTATAAGTCTGTTAGCCATATTTTCTTCTTAGTGTTTAAAATGTGATATTTAAATTAACATTACCACCTGTTTATCCGGTTTAATTTCTTAAATTTGCCTTTCATAATATGGTCTTATAGAGATATGGTGTAGAGGGAGATATCTAACTTTCAAGTAATAGCTTATATCAAATAAGATAGAGTAAGAATATAATTGTGAAAATTGAAAAATAAATATGGCGAAGAAAAACAGGAAGGCGGTAGAGGAACCTTTGGAGAAACAACTTTGGAAAACGGCAGATAAATTGCGAAAAAACATCGATGCTGCAGAGTATAAGCATATCGCATTGGGACTTATCTTTTTAAAATACATTTCCGATGCTTTTGAGGAGCTATATGAGAAGCTGAAAGCGGAAGAAGCGAGCGGAGCAGATCCCGAAGATATTGATGAGTATAAAGCTGAAAATGTATTCTTCGTACCCAAGGAAGCTCGTTGGGAGTATCTGAAATCGCAGGCGAAACAACCCACTATCGGGAAGACGGTTGATGCAGCGATGGATGCCATAGAAAAAGAAAACAGTTCTCTCAAAGGAGTGCTTCCAAAAGTCTTTGCCCGTCAAAATCTCGATCCGACCAGTTTGGGAGAGTTGATCGACTTGATAGGTAACATTGCATTGGGTGATGCGAAAGCCCGAAGTGCCGATGTGTTAGGCCATGTATTCGAGTATTTCCTCGGGGAATTTGCCCTTGCCGAAGGCAAAAAAGGAGGACAGTTTTATACGCCTCGAAGTGTAGTGGAATTATTAGTCGAAATGCTTGAACCTTATGAAGGTCGGGTTTTCGACCCATGCTGTGGTTCGGGAGGTATGTTTGTCCATTCCGAGAAGTTTGTAAAAGAACATCAAGGTCGGGTAGATGATATTTCTATCTATGGACAGGAAAGCAACCAGACCACTTGGCGTTTGTGCAAGATGAATCTTGCCATTCGTGGTATTGATAGCTCGCAGGTAAAGTGGAACAACGAAGGCTCTTTCCTCAATGATGCCCATAAAGATTTGAAAGCCGATTATATCATAGCCAATCCACCGTTTAATATAAGCGACTGGGGAGGAGACTTGTTGCGTAAAGACGGACGTTGGCAATATGGCGTACCTCCGGTTGGAAATGCCAATTTCGCATGGTTGCAACATTTCATTTATCATCTGGCACCAAACGGACAGGCCGGTGTTGTGCTGGCAAAAGGTGCGTTGACCTCTAAAACTTCGGGTGAAGGAGAGATACGTAAGGCACTAATCGAAGCCGGATTGATAGACTGCATCGTGAATCTTCCGGCTAAATTATTTCTCAACACACAAATCCCGGCAGCACTATGGTTTCTAAGCCGTAACCGCACCAATGGGAAATTCCGAAACAGGAGTGGAGAGATACTGTTTATCGACGCACGTAATCTTGGCCATTTGATTAACCGTCGTACACGTGAACTCTCGAATGGTTCGGAGAATCCGGAGGATAATGATATTGAGAAGATAGCCGGCACTTATCATAATTGGCGCAACTCGGATGGACAATACGAAGATATAGCAGGTTTCTGTGCTTCCGTACCTGTTGCAAGAGTAAAAGAGTTGGATTATGTACTCACTCCCGGACGTTATGTCGGATTGCCCGATGAAGAGGACGATTTCAATTTTGCAGAACGATTTACCGCACTGAAAGCTGAGTTCGAAGCCCAGCTCGAGGAAGAATCCCTGTTAAATGAGCGAATTAGAGAGAACCTCGCTAAAATTAAGTTGAATGGAGAATAGCTCTCAAAATAAAAATGAAATTGTAGTATATCAGGCTGATAATCTTATCATGGTTGAGGTTAAGATTGGAAATGATACCGTTTGGTTAAAGCGTAATCAAATAGCAGTTTTTTTAATAGGGATAGACGATTGGTAAACATATCAATAATGTCTTTTCTGAAGCTGAACTTGTAAGGGAAGCAACTGTCGCAAATTTTGCGATAGTTCAAATGGAAGGTGATAGGGAGGTAGAAAGGCAAGTTGAACATTATAATCTTGATGTAATAATATCTGTTGGTTATAGAGCGGCATATTTTTGAAGTTAAAAAAGAAGAAGGCGATGAGTGAATGGAAGGAGACTGATTTTGGGAAAATTCCAAATCGTTGGGATTTGAAAAAAATTATTGATATTAAATCTGAAGACAAGAGGGCTATTGCTATGGGGCCTTTTGGTTCAAACATTAAAGCCGAGAATTTTGTTGAAAAAGGAGTTCCGGTTATTAGGGGTACTAATCTTAATTACCCCAAATATGTCGACGGTGATTTTGTTTATTTGACAGAATCAAAAGCTGATGAATTAGCTGGTAGTAATTGTAAAGCAGGAGATTTAGTTTTTACGCATCGAGGAACAATAGGACAGGTCGGATTAGTTCCAGATAAGTATCCACGTTATGTTATTTCGCAATCAGGAATGAAGTTGACTGTTAATCCGTTATTGATTAATAATGAATTCCTTTTCTATTTTTTTAAATCGGAATATGGTCAATATCAAATACTGAAATATGAGTCACAGGTTGGTGTACCGTCTATAAGCAATCCCTTAACATCATTGAAAGAAATAGAAGTTCCTTGTCCTCCTCTTTCTGAGCAAACGTCCATAGCTTCAATACTTAGTAGTTTAGACCATAAAATAGACCTTCTTCATCGCCAAAATGCTACTCTTGAAAAAATAGCGGAGACGCTTTTTAGGAAATGGTTTGTGGAAGATGTTAAGGAGGAGTGGGAAATGGGTAAATTGGGAGATGAATTTGATTTTACAATGGGGGCGTCACCTCCTGGAGAAAGTTATAATGAAGAAGGTATAGGTATTCCAATGTATCAAGGTAATGCTGATTTTGGTTTTCGATTTCCAGTAAATAGAGTTTTTACGACAGACCCTAAAAGATTTGCTGAAAAATACGATACTCTTATTAGTGTAAGAGCACCAGTTGGTGAGCAAAATATGGCTAATGAAAGATGTTGTATTGGTCGTGGTGTCGCAGCTTTCAGATTTAAAAAGGATAATTCGTTTTACACTTACACTTACTACAAAATGAAATCCTTAATGGATGATATAAAACAGTTTAATGAAACTGGAACTGTTTTTGGCTCAATAAGTAAAACGGATTTCGAAGCTCTTGATATTGTAATTCCAGATAATGGAACTATTGAAATGTTTCAAGACAATGTACGTGATATAGACAATAAGATATTATTGAATTCAGAACAAATATATACCCTTACATCTCTTAGAGATATCTTGTTGCCGAAGTTGATGAATGGGGAGGTACAAATAAATAGACATTATATTGATTAAGAAACAAGATAATTGGTAATCAGATACCTAAAATCTTATTCGATATAAACTCTAATAACTAAATTTTAAATTATAATTTATGGAAAATTATTCAAACAGAAGTGGCAATTCCCCAATTACGCATTTTCAAATAGAAAACGAAAGAATCATCGTTTGGTTCAAAGGTGGGAAGTCTTACTCATACAGTTATCGTAAAGCGGGAAGAGCCCATGTTGAACAAATGAAAATTTTGGCAAAAAGCGGTAGCGGATTAAGTGCCTACATTACACGGAACATACGATTTGATTATGACTAATGAATTAGATAAGAAGATTGTAACTATTTATTTTGATAGTCCAATGTCATTTGAAGCAAAAAATATCAAGCCTTTAAATGGTATTACAGGCTTGTATTTCATTTTCAGTTCTACCATTCAGGTACAATATCCGTTTGATAAATCAAAGTTGCTATATATCGGAATGAGCGAAAGAAGAACAAACAGTATTGGGAGCCGACTAATTGGACATTTTGAAGGTAAATCAAGAAATATTGGATTAGTAAATTACAGAAAAGTAGAACCGCTATGGTTTACTTACATCAATATTGAAATATTACGAAACATTTGGGATTTCAGAATAGAAGATTTAGAAAGTTATTTCATTCTGAATTTTGTTGAACATTATGGCGTATATCCAATTTGTAATAACAAAACGGGATTTGAGATATTAAATAATACGCTTACAACGGATTTTAAAATTGATTGGAGTTACTTCAAGTAGAAACACAATGGCAGATAATAAAGTAAAATCAGGTAAAGAAATTTTAGATGATTTTTTCACAGAAATTTCATCTATTGAAAACGTTGATAAAATGATTGCTGACAGTTTGGCGGAATTATACACCAATGGAAAATTAACCGACAAGAATGTGGCTAATGAACTACAAAAAATAAGAGCTGAAAATGACAACGAAAATTAAAAGCATATCAATTACAGGAATCAGAGGAATAAAAGAATCCATTTTATTACCGCTCAATGAAAAATCTGTTTTGCTTTATGGCGATAACGGAACAGGGAAAAGTAGTATTTCTGATGCTATTGAGTGGTTTTACACAGACAAAGTTTCTCATTTATCAGGGAGTGAAATTGATTTAAAAGATGCTTTGCGAAATTCGTATCAGAAAGATACTGATATAGCTTCTATTGCTTTTTCATATAACAGAAATGTAATTGATGCTACAAAAAGTTTGTTTAGTAAAAGAGGAAAGCTGACATCTGAATTGTCTAATTCATCTGATGATTTTCAAGAGTATTATTCTGCGTCCCAAAGTGAAAATTTATTGCTTAGATACCAATTTTTGCGTGATTTTATTGACCAAACGAAAGGAGACAAACTCAAATACTTATCGGATATTATTGGCTTCTCAGAAGTAACCAAAACGAAAGATGTTTTAAGAAAAGCATTTAGCTCAATCAAATCAGAGATAAAAGCTCAAAACTTTGAGGCGCAAATCAATAACGAAAAGCAAACTCTAATCGCTAAAATTGGAGCAGCAGTTAGCCAAGAGAGAAACTTGTTTGAAATCATAAATGAAATTATTGAACCATTAAAAACGGGAATTACTGTAAACTCAATTGATGATATTGATACAGTTCTGAACCGCATCAAGAGGCCAGTAAATACAAAACAGATTGAAGAACTTCAATTCTTAGAGAACACCAGTAAAACACTTTCAACTCTTAAAGATGAAATATCTTTTATTGATGGAGAATATGAGAAATACTTTTCAGAGTTTAATAAGATTGCCGATGATGTTCAAAGTATAATGCAAACATTCTTTGTAGAGCTATTGAAATCAGGTGAAACTGTTATTACAAAGAAATATCACAAAGAGGATAATTGTCCACTGTGTCTACAAGAAAAAAACCTTGAAGAACTAAGAACCGATATTCAACGTAGGTTAAAAGAAATTGAAGGATCATCTAAAAAGAAAGCTACTTTTGATACTGCTAAAAAATCCATTACTGATATTGTTGTAGAGCGATTGAAACGACTTGAACCCATAGTGAATAATACTTTACTTAATGACCGAGAAAACGAGAATATTAAAAAGTCTATAACAAATTTAAGTAATAAGTTAGCCGAATATCAGAAGGCCGCTAATGAGAAAGTTACATCAGGAAACAAACTTCCGGTGAATGATGTTTTGATTTTATGTGAAGATGATTTCAAAATTCAAGAGCATATTTTCACAAGGATTGAAGAGTTAGGGGCTACAATAAAAAATGATAAATCAACCGAGTTTTATGCAAACATTTCTGCTGCTAAGGATGCTTTCTTGAAAATCAAACGATTTGAAAAAGATAAGAGTAAATTAGAGTATCAAAAAGATTCTTTGGAACTTATTTATAATGAATTTGTAAAACGTCAAAAAGAAGGGTTGGAAAGTTTTATAAATACGTTCTCTACTTACATCAATGAATTTTATCAATATATGAATCCTGGTGAGCAGTTTCACGAGATAAGGATTGTAACCATTGGAGAAGATGATGAATTAAACGGAATT
Organism: Proteiniphilum sp.; assembly: GCF_034331125.1. Taxonomy (NCBI): domain Bacteria; kingdom Pseudomonadati; phylum Bacteroidota; class Bacteroidia; order Bacteroidales; family Dysgonomonadaceae; genus Proteiniphilum; species Proteiniphilum sp. Next base: position 25,821 of record NZ_JAXQGC010000050.1, on the reverse strand, counting down.
ACCATTGAATATAAATATAATGATGAATGGGTTTCTCCACCACAAAAATATTTTAGTGAATCGCATCTAAATTGTTTCGGGATATCATTCTTCTTAGCATCAGTAATTGCTTTTAACAAGAAAAATAAATTTATCGTGTTAGATGATGTTATTTCAAGTTTTGATTCCACTCACCGAAAACGTTTTGCAGATTTATTGTTTGAGAAATTTGCCAATTATCAATTTATTCTTTTGACACACGAAGCACAATGGTTTTCTTATGTTCGACAATTAGCTAAAAGAAAAGGTTGGAAAATAGAGGAAATCAAATGGACGGAAGTAAAAGGTGCGCATCTTGAAGAAAAGCCAAACGACCTGAAAGAGTTTATTGAAAGAGAACTTGCTAACAGTTCGATTGAAACGCTTGGAAATCCAATACGGAAATACTTGGAAGCTAAGCTAAAGGATATCTGTTTGAATTTAGAGGTAAAAGTTAATTTCAGGTTAAATGACGTAAATGAAAAGAGGATGGCAGATGAATTATTGAATGAATTAAAATCAAGAATCAAAGACAAAGGAGGACAAGATCTAAAAGCGAAAATTCCTATTATTGAAAGAGTTGCAAACTCTTCAATCCTTGGAAATTTACTTTCTCACGATAATCCGTTTGATGCTAAAATTGGGGATTTAAAAGCTTTTTGGGAAGATATAAAAGAACTTGAATCCGTATTTTATTGTCAAGAAACAGCGTGTAAGCGACCTGAAGTTTCAATGAAGAACTATGATAGTGTAGCAAATAAAGTACGATGTGGTTGTGATAAAATAAAATACGATTGGAAAAAATAATTTATCATGACCTAAATCGCCAAATATATAGAAGTGTTTGTCATAGATTTGTGGAGAAGTAGGTCTATGAGTATTTAGAAGAGGTTAGTAGATTTTGCAAACTCCAAATATAAAAACAAGACCCAAGAATCGACCAAAAAACTGTACATTTGCAGTATGTTATATTACAGGAGAAAAATAGTATTGGCTTTACTGGAAGTGTTTGACGGACAACTGACGGCAAAGAGTTTGCAGAAATATCTGTTTCTGTTTACCCGTGTGCAGTCGGTTAAAGCATTCGATTTTATACCTTATCGTTACGGTTGCTTCTCGTTTCAAGCTGATCAGGATTTGTCCACGATGGCGAAATATGGTTATCTTGAAATATCAGAGTATCAGAGTGGCAGATTCATAAAACTCAAACAAAACGGAGAATATCTGGAAATGCTTGACAAGTCCGACCGCCAGGCATTACTCGATGTGAAAGCCGAATTTGGTTCGATGTCTCAGACCGATTTAATACGCTATACTTATCAAAAATATCCCTATTTTGCTATCAATAGTTCAATTGCCAATGAGTTGCTGACGAAAGATGAATTAGCCCGAATAGAAAAACAAAAACGTAAGTTCACAGAGCCCCAGTTGTTTAGTATCGGTTACGAGGGTATCTCGCTTGAGACATATATAAATAAACTGATAATAAACGATGTGCACGTCTTATGTGATGTACGCAAAAATGCTTTCAGTCAGAAATTCGGATTCTCGAAAAGCCAGTTGCAAAAAGCCTGTACGGGTGTTGGTATTCGCTATATGCATATACCGGAATTGGGTATTGAATCAGAAAAGCGGCAAGAATTGCATTCGCAAGCCGATTATGATTGTCTGTTCGAGAACTACGAAAAAACAACACTGAAAAAAAATAAAGAGGCGCTATTAAAAATACGGGCGCTGATTGAAACCTATGGCCGGGTGGCTGTTACCTGTTTCGAGAAAAATCCGCATCAATGCCATCGTACGCACGTTGCCAATGCATTGATGCAGTTACCCGATATTGACTATTCGTTTAAACTCTTGTAGACATGGCATTGACTAAAGTCCTCATTACCGTCAAAACATATCCAACCTTATCGGAGAAATACGATGAGTTGGTCTGTACCGCCGGTTTTAGGGAAGATGGTTCATGGATTCGCATTTTCCCGGTACCATTCCGTAAACTCGATTATCAGAATCAATTCGAGAAATGGCAATGGATAGAAATCGATTTGGTAAAAAACACGTCCGACTTTCGGCCTGAAAGTTATCGGCCAACGGATTTGGATAGAGAAATCCGTATGCTCGATAAGATTGATACCAAAAGTGACTGGGCCAAAAGAAAACTGCATATCGGCGATACGATCTGGGATAATATGACTGAGTTGATAGCCGCTGCGAAAGAACCTAATATAAGGACATCATTGGCCATTGTAAAACCCAAAGAGATTCTCGATTTTATATGGAGACCTTGTGAAAGGGAATGGGATAAACAAAAGATGGACAAGGTCATTGCCAACAAAGCCCAGGGGAGCTTATTCGATGAGGAAGAAACCCGGTTGGTTTTTAGAGTGGTGAAGAAATTACCGTATGAATTCTCTTACAAATTTATCACAGAAGATGGTATAACGAGAACCCTAATGATTGAGGACTGGGAATTGGGCATGTTGTACTGGAATTGTCTTAAGAACGCAAAAGGTGACGAAGAGGAAGCCTGTCGAAAAGTGAAAGAGAAATATTTGGACTATATGTGGGGGCAACGTGACTTGCGTTTTTTCATGGGAACAACCAAAGTGTTTCATAATGTCTCGCACAATCCTTTTATCATTATAGGTACATTCTATCCTCCTAAAGTCGATACCCAACAGTTGTCATTATTTTAAAGCTTATGCCCCGAATCACCGAATCCCACATAGAGGAATTTGCCATAGAATTGCTGGAAAAGCAGGGCTATGAATATATCTATGCTCCGAATATTGCACCCGATGGTGAAACTCCCGAGCGTGAGAGTTACGGACAGGTAATATTGATTGACCGCATTCGTCGTGCAGTCAGGCGGATCAATTCGGGTATTCCGTTAGAGCAGCAGGAAGAGGCCATCCGGGAGATTCAGCGTATAGCATCACCCGAATTGATTTCGAATAACGAGACTTTCCATCGCTATTTGACGGAGGGTATCCCGGTAAGCTACCAACAAGAAGGTAGCGAACGTGGTGATCTGGTCTGGCTGGTTGATTTTCAGGATCCATTGAACAATAATTTCGTGGTTAGTAATCAGTTTACAGTCATCGAGAATAACCACAATAAGCGTCCTGACGTTTTACTGTTTGTGAATGGTCTGCCTTTGGTGCTGGTTGAGTTGAAAAATGCCACTGATGAAAATGCTACCGTGAATGCCGCCTTTCGACAAATGGAGACTTACAAGTCGCAGATTCCTTCACTATTTACGTACAATGCCTTGCTGATCATTTCGGATGGATTAGAGGCAAAGGCCGGATCCCTTTCTGCCGGGTTAAGCCGTTTCCTGGCATGGAAGTCTGCCGATGGTGAGACGGAGGCATCTCATCTGGTCAGTCAGCTCGAAACGATGATTACCGGAATGCTGAATAAAGAAACGCTGCTCGACCTGATTCGCCATTTCATCGTTTTCGAGAAGACAAAACGTCAAGATGCTGAAACGGGTACTTTTACCATAGAGACGGTAAAAAAGATTGCGGCTTATCATCAGTATTATGCAGTAAACCGTGCCGTTGAATCTACCCTTAGGGCATCCGGTTATATAAAGGAAAAGCAGGAAAGCGCCCTTATTGAGCCTCCCGAGAACTATGATCTGCCGGGAGTAAATCAACAGCCTATAGGAGACAGAAAGGGTGGGGTTGTCTGGCATACGCAGGGTAGTGGAAAATCATTATCGATGGTGTTTTATACGGGAAAGATGGTGCTTGCCATGGACAATCCGACCATCGTGGTAATTACAGACCGGAATGATCTGGACGACCAGTTATTCGACACCTTTGCCGCTTCAAAACAATTACTGCGCCAAACACCGGTACAAGCCGAAAGTCGTGCCGACTTACGGGATTTATTAAAAGTGGCTTCCGGCGGTATCGTTTTTACCACTATCCAGAAATTCAATCCCGAGGAAGGGAACGTGTATGACTTGCTTTCCGACCGTGAAAATATTATCGTGATTGCGGACGAGGCGCATCGCACGCAATATGGATTCAAGGCTAAGACGGTAGATGAAAAGAACGAAGCGGGTGATGTTATTGGCAAAAAAACAGTATATGGATTTGCCAAATATATGCGGGATGCTTTGCCCAATGCTACCTATCTGGGTTTTACGGGTACTCCCATTGAACATACGGATGTAAACACACCAGCTGTATTCGGGAATTATGTTGATATCTATGATATTGCACAGGCGGTTGAAGACGGTGCTACTGTCCGTATATATTATGAAAGCCGACTGGCAAAGGTAAATCTTAGCGAGAAAGGGCGACAATTGGTCGAAGCTTTCGATGATGAACTGGAACAGGAGGACTTGACAGACACGCAGAAAGCTTTTACAAAATGGACGCAGTTAGAAGCGCTTGTCGGTAGCGAGAATCGGGTCAAGAAAATAGCCAATGATATTGTCAATCATTTTGAAGAGCGTCAAGCAGTTTTTGAAGGTAAGGGGATGATCGTTACAATGAGTAGGCGCATTGCGGCGGATTTATACGATGCAATCATTGCAATAAGACCCGAATGGCACTCGGGGGAGTTGAACAAAGGAGTGATCAAGGTGGTAATGACGACAGATTCTTCGGATGGAGCGAAGATAGCAAAGCATCATACCACGAAAGAACAACGGCGCAGGTTGGCAGAGCGAATGAAATCTCCCGATGATGAGTTGAAATTGGTGATCGTCCGGGATATGTGGCTCACCGGATTTGACGCTCCCAGTATGCATACGTTATATATCGACAAACCGATGAAGGGGCATAACCTGATGCAGGCTATAGCGCGTGTTAATCGGGTATATAAAGACAAGCCGGGTGGTTTGGTGGTGGATTATCTCGGTATTGCTTCGGATTTGAAAAAAGCGCTATCGTTTTATTCTGATTCGGGAGGTAAAGGCGATCCTGCCATAGCGCAAGAGCAGGCGGTTTCGTTAATGCTTGAAAAGTTGGAGGTTATATCCAATATGCTTCATGGTTTCTCTTACGAAGATTATTTTGAAGCTGATACTTCTAAGAAATTGAGTACCATACTTGCAGCCGAAGAGTTTATCTTAGGCCTTAATGACGGTAAGAAGCGTTTTATAAACGAAGTCATAGCCTTGTCCAAAGCATTCGCCATTGCGATTCCGCATGATGAGGCGATGGATGCAAAAGATGAAGTAGCCTTTTTCCAGGCGGTGAAAGCACGGCTTGTCAAATTCGACAGTACCGGTTCAGGACGTACCAATGAGGAGTTGGAAACAACGATCCGTCAGGTAATAGATAAAGCCTTGGTAAGTGAACAGGTCATTGATGTCTTCGATGCAGCCGGACTTAAAAAGCCGGATATATCTATCTTGTCGGAGGAGTTCCTGTTGGAGTTGAAAAACATGGAACATAAGAACATCGCGCTTGAAGTGCTGAAGAAACTACTCAACGATGAGATAAAAAACCGGGCGAAGAAGAATCTGGTAAAGAGTAGGTCATTGTTGGAAATGCTTGAAAGTTCCATCAAGAAATATCATAATAAAATTCTTACTGCTGCAGAAGTAATCGAAGAACTGATTGAATTAAGTCAGGAAATTATCGCCATAGATAATGAAGCCAATGAGATGGGGTTGACTGATTTTGAATATGCTTTCTATACCGCTGTTGCCGACAATGACAGTGCCCGGGAATTGATGCAGAAAGATAAGTTAAGGGAATTGGCTGTTGTGCTTACTGAAACGATACGTCAAAATGCTTCTATCGACTGGACGATAAAAGAAAACGTGAAGGCAAAACTGAAAGTTGCCGTCAAGCGTTTACTCAGAAGATACGGATATCCGCCCGATATGCAGATGTTGGCTACGGAAACGGTATTGAGACAGGCGGAGATGATTGCCGAAGAATTGACGAGAAATAAATGATGTGGTATGGTCATCAAAGAAATCATAAAACAGCCCGAAGGCAGGCGCTTAGAGTTCAAGGAAACACTTCCTGAGAATGCTGATTTGGCAAATACCATCATTGCCTTTGCAAATGATGCCGGAGGAGAACTGTATATTGGTGTCCGAAATAATCCGAGAGAGATTGTCGGACTTCCGGAGGAAGAGCTTGTGAAAATAGAGGAGCAGATTAGCAATATTATATTTGACCGGTGCTATCCTGCTATTCTGCCGGATATAACTTTTCTAGCAGAAGATGACAAGCATATTATACGGGTAACGGTGTATCGTGGTAGTGCGTTGCCTTATTATCGGAAAGACAAGGGAAAACTGAAAGGGACTTATATCCGGGTTGGTTCCTCCAATCGTTTGGCGGATGAGGAAATCATAGCGGAATTGGAGCGTAGAAAACGAAACATATCATTCGATAGTGAACTGGTAATGGATAAGCCTGCAAGAGAGTTAAACATTGAGAATTTCAAGCAGGAATATCAGGATAAAACCGGAGAGGCTCTGGACACGCAAGCCCTTCGTAAGTTGGAACTTGTCAAAAAGGTGAATGGGACGGAATACCCGACGAATGCTTTGGTCTTATTCTCTGATGATGAGCTTCGTCGTTCTCTGTTTCCTTTTGTCAAGGTGGAATGTGCAAGATTCAAAGGAGTTACTTCGGAAGAATTTATTGATCAGAAAAGCATTTTGACCAATATCGCTACACAAGCGGAGGAAGCCTATAATTTTGTGTTGCGCCATATAAACAAAGGTGCTGTTGTGGAGGGTGTTTATACCGTTTCCCGTTGGGAATATCCGGTAAAAGCGATAAGAGAAACCCTCCGGAATGCAGTTGTCCACAGAGACCTGTCGCTTTCCGGAAAAGATATTAAAGTGGCTATTTATGACGATATGGTCGAAATAACAAGTCCTGGGCTTTTGCCTCCTTCTATTGATTATGCTGCAATGGAAAGCCGACAGAGTGATGCCCGCAACAAAGTTATCGCTCCGGTATTCAAACGAATGGGAATTATCGACCAATGGGGAAATGGCTTAAAGCTTATAGCTGATGAATTGAAAGATTATCCTCAAATCGAATTCCGTTGGAAGGAAACGGGATTATCGTTTCAAGTACAGTTTGTAAAACTTGATTATGTTGCGCAGCAGGAGTTACAGCAAGACTCACGGCAAGAGTTAGGGCTAGAGCTGGGGCTAGAGCTGGGGCAAGAGCAACAGCAGGAGTTACAGCAGGAGTTACAGCAGGAGTTACAGCAGGAGTTACAGCAGGAGTTATATAACCCTACATTATATTCTGAAGTACTATTCAAAATAGTAGATGCGCCTCTTTCTCGAAAAGAAATTTCGGAAGCTCTTGGTCAGAAACAAGTTTCAGGCCAATTATATAAGATATTAGCTAAGTTGACAAAAGATAAACTCATAGAGAATACTATTCCGGGAAACAAAAATCATCCGAAACAAAAACTTCGTATAACCAAACGGGGCATCATCTTTTTAGAGTTATTGAAAAAGTGAATTTTATGAATAAGAAAGAGGAACTACAAAAATACGTTGAAAAACGGATACGGGAAACAGGTATCGGCACTCCAACTATCGAACAACTCAACGGATTTCTTGCCGAATGGATGCAAATTGAAAATAGTCGCCCGATAGCACATTTCGATGGTTATTCTCCTACTCAAATGCAACAGATCATGCATAATCTGTTTGGAGAGAACTGCCCTGTTCAATTGGCAAATTTTGTCGATGAAGATTGTAATTCCGTGCCGTTATTCCGGCAGATAAAAGAATTACTGGAAATTATCGAAAAGGAAGAAAATCTTAAGTTAACCCAAACGGGGAACCTTCCACCACGTATCGTGAAGGAAGTGTATTCTGTGGGAGCCCCTGAACCTCATATCCAGAGTGGCATAGTTAAATTGCGTACGGAGAAAGATTCTGTCTCTGTCCAAATGGCAAGAATAGCTGTAGAATTGATGGGGGCAGTAAAGAAACGTAACAATACTCTTTCTTTGACAAAGAAAGGAAAAGAAATCATGAAGGATAACCGGACGTTGTTGTCAGGCTTATTAATCGTGATGTTTACAAAATATAATCCCGCCTATTTCGATTCCTATTCGTCTGAAAATATCGGATATGTAGGTCTCGGTTTTAATCTTGTGCTATTGCATAAATACGGGAAGAAAGACCTAAAAGATACATTCTATTCCGACAAATATTTTAAAGCATTCCCCTTATTGCTTGGCGAAGTTGCAGAGGGATATAGCTCACAAGAGGAAGTGGCTACATATTGCTATTCACATAGGATATTCGACGTGTTGTTTTATCATCTTGGACTTGTTACCATAGATGAAAGGAATAGATACAGTCCAAATCATGCCAAATTGATTCATAAAACTCCTCTTTTCGATGCGCTATTTATTATTAAACCTGCCCGGTAAGCAATATACTATCGCTTTATGAACAAGATAATCGAATTACAGGAAACGAGTCCAAACTTTTGGAAGGCCAGGTATCGGGGAAACTATGGAACCTACACCATAAAAATAGAAACCGACGGCAGAAATACCCGGAATTTTTCATGCTCCTGCCCCAGTGACTATTATCCTTGCAAACATATCCCGATAGTGCAGGCATCTATCAATGAGCGTATTCACCGGAACAAGGTAAAACCTGAAAAGCCTGTGTTTGAGAGTGTGGTCAGGGGAATATCCTTGCATGATTTGCAGGAGTTTGTGATTCGTTTCGGATTGCACAATAGCTCATTTCAACAGACTGTTTTGCTGGAATTTACTCCTCAACAAAAGCAGCACGGAAATATTGATTATTCAGAAATCATACGTTGTGCCTTGGAGGATACCGATTTTGATATGGATGATAGCTACGATTATCAGTTTGACTGCTTTGAAATCGACGTTTTGGATCAATGGCTCAATAAGTCAAGAGAGTATATTGAACAAGATAATTGGAAGGAAGCAATCCTGATAGCGAAAGCCTGTCTTGAAGAGTATGCTGAATGGACGAGGAGAATCGATGTTGATCCGGATGGATATATCAGTGAAGAGTATTTGTATGGGCCATTCGATATTCTTGAAAAAGCATACGAAGCTGGTTGTTTAACAGCGGAAGAACTTTTGGCATATTGCAAAAAAGAGGTAGGAAAGAACAAATATGACAAGGTTACCCGGAATCTGTTTAACGATCTGCTAATGAATCTGACGCAAGATACCGATCCTGAAGCCTATATTTCGATGCAAGATAGGTTGTTCAGCAATCTTTCGGATAAAAGCTCTTATGAAGCCAAACAAATCCTGGAGCGGAAAATCGACTTTTATAAGCAGCGAGGAGACGCTCAGATCGCACGGAGAATACTTGAAGAAAATCTACAGATTGAAGACTTTCGTCAAATTATTGTCAAAGAGATGATTGCAGATAATAAATACAAGGAGGCGAAAAGATTGATCAATGAGTATATCCAAAGTAAAGATACGAACAACAGTTTTAATGGATATCATTCTTGCTGGGATGAATACCTGTTGGAAATAGCCCGGAAAGAAAGCAATACAAAAGAGATACGGAGAATATTCCGTAAGTTTATTGATAGGGCTTTTCACCTTAAATATTACCAGCTCTATAAATCAACTTTTTCAGAAGACGAATGGGCTACGGAAAATGAGAAGTTGATAAAGCATTACCAGAAAGGGAACAATTGGTTTATCTCAAGTATTGCTGATATTTTTGTGGAAGAGAAACAGACTGCACGTTTATTGGCATACCTGACGAAACATCTCCGCTGTAATATTTTAGAACAATATTACAAGCATATAGCCGATGAGTTTCCTGAAGAAACAGTAGCCCTTTTCAAGCAAGCGGTTGATGAATACATGAGAAATACCGGTCGGGATGTATATGACAACACTGTCAAACATTTCGAATCGATGCTTAATGTAAAGGGAGGTGAGGATGTCGTAAAACAGATGATTGGTATTTATACAATGCAATATAAGACCCGGAGAACAATGATTGAGGTATTTACACGGTTCAGTAAGTCAAGACTGAACTTTTACATATTCTAGACTGTTTGGATTTTGTCCGAAATTATTACTTTTTTTCGGACAGGATTTTTTATAATTGCATCTTCATAAATATTCCTTACCTTTGTGAGGTAGTTCATTGACAAAATTGCAGAAAGTTGAAAATCACCGAAGAAATCACGGTGGCAATTCGTGAGCGTGGATTTTCAGACTTTGCTAACATATTGGGCGGAAGTTGGTTGGCCTTGAGGTTCATATTCCGTCCATTATCAACAAATGGTTAAAGCGCTGACAATAAATTTTATATATTGGTTGTCAGCGCTCTTTTTTTGCTTTTTTCAGGTAAAAATACCTGCAATGAAAGATTATTCCATCCTTATTATTGATGAATTTCAGGAATTTGACAGTGAAAATTCGTCCATATTCAGTGATATTCAGAATCTATGGGATCGGGTTCTTCTTCAAAAGAATCCCTATTTTCTGAATGTCCCCTTCATGCGATAGCGGATAGTCCCCTGCATGTAATCATACCAGAAGGTGAACGTATTATTGCTGAATGTCGCTTCACCGTCTTTAATATCCATCACACCCCAGGGTTCCACGGTAAAAGTATTTGTACCTGCAACTTTGCCGAATTGAATACAATAATTATTTATCGCATTGAAATAATCTTCACCCGGATTCCATGAATTACTGTACTCACTCAATGTTTCTTTCTCTTTTTCGTGGAAGAAACGTACTGTATCGGCTGAAACCGCGGTCAATGTGCGTTGAATACTGACAGGAATAGGTAAACCTACTTCACTCCACTGCCCATTTTCATCTTCTGTCAACGCGCTCTTCGTTGCTTCCATCTGGTAAGCCCCTGAGAACTCGTTAGTCAGGTTTAATGTTAGAATCAACGTAGTGTCTTGTTCCGATTTCATATAATCGGAAACCGATTCTATCGCGAAAGGGATTGCATAGAGTGAATCGCAGTGTAATCCGGTACTGTTCACAGTAAAAGGCAAATGAGCATAAATATCCCCTGCTTTGATGGTGGTTGTCCAGGAAGGGATCTGTATCGACTCAGACGGTAATCGCTGGTATTTTACCGGTGCATCAAGCATATACTTGTTGTTATACCAACTGATGATACCGTCATAGTGTGCGAGAGTAATGTTTACATCACGTTCGGTTTTCAAGGATCCGCTCACAGCAAGAGAAATAAAAGCTTCCTGATTTTCACCGTAAGGAAGATCAAACGACAAAACATTGTTGTATGATCCTACAATATAAATTTCTTTCCGATATTGCTCCGAAGCCATTGGATCGACTGCTTCACATGCCGAAAATGTTATAGCCATCAGCATGGAGAATAACATATATATTTGATCTTGTTTCATAATTTATCATATAATTAAAGCGTTTACCATCCGGGGTTTTGAACTAACTTGTCATTTTTATCCAAAGCGGACTTGGGTATAGGATAAAAATAGTTTTTATAATCAAAATACCTTCGCGCCTTATCGTCAGTCAATGTCGTAATGGTGTAGAATGCCTGGCGTTCAGTTCTTTTTGCCTTGATATTCATCCCCAATACCGGCCGGTTGTAAGCAGCATAAGCATCTCCCCAACGACGGAGATCATGGTAACGATGCCCTTCGCAAACAAATTCGATCCGTCGTTCTTTTTTAATCAAATCGCGCATTTCCGCCTGGCCCGGAAGTACCGTCAATCCGGGTAAACCGGCACGGTAACGAATTTGATTGAATGCATTCAGAATTTCATCTTCATCCCTGCCTGTTACTGAAATGCCTTCTTCCGTGTAACTTCCTTCCAATTCATTCAGTGCTTCGGCATAGTTCAGCAGAATTTCAGCGTACCTGAAAATGGGAAACGACTTAGGACGAATAGAGCCGCCTGTGATAATGTCTTCCGCATTCACGTATTTTTTCAGTGTATATCCCGAATGATTGTAATCCACGGCAAAATTGGCGGGCGGGCCGGCATTCCCATCGGCATAATACTGTACCTCAAGATTTTTAAGGTTGCTTGAGCCTGTATAAGAAGCATTGGGCCAGATGCAGTGGTTGAATCCGACAGAGACATAAAAACGCATTTCACGATTGTCGTGCATTTTTGCAGCATTTGCAGACAATGTATAACCCGAAAAACTTTTAGCTATCCCGATCGCTTCATGCGCCGCCTCTGGTTGCGAATAAGTTGCCCCGTCTTCCATATAAAAAGCATCCGCGACGTCCTGGGTCAGATTCAATCCGTTCATGCCACCCATCAGTGCAGGCATGGCAATACCGGCCGGCGAATCCTTGCCGCTTTGTGTAGGTTTGCACGAATAAATAATCTCGTCGTTCATGGCAACGGAAACATCCCCGTTAAACACTTCGGCATAAGACCGTAAAGGATCTATGGCCTCTGGATCAAATTGCGGGATCGGACGGTCGTTGAACGTGTTCATCACTACGTCCGGCAATGTTTTTGTATCGTTTTTCCTGGGGGATGTATAGAGTTCATACAACCCTAAATCAATAACTCGTTTTGCAGCTACAGCCGCTTTTCCCCACTTTTCATTATCCGCGTTTTGGCTGATATAGTGTGTACCGTCGCTTTCCCGCCTCCAATCCGCATATAATCCGCCGCTTCCGCCATTGAACCAGGGACTGGCGGAATATAGCCGGACACGCGAGATTACGGCCAATGCCGCACCTTTTGTCGGAATACTTATTTCGTCCGAAGCCCTTTCGGAGTACAAAAGGTCGGCGGCCATTTGCATATTATCACAAATATATTCTACACATTCATCATAGGTACTTCTCTCCTTTGACATTTCTTCCACAGGAGCATCTACCGCTATCGGTTCGTCGGGCATGATCGGTACAGGACCGTATTGCAAGAGCAACTGATAGTAATAATAACCCCGCAGGAAATAGCATCTGCCCATAAAATCCCGCCTGTCCAGATCGGAAATATCCTGCACTTCGCCAATACGTTGTAAAACGATGGATGCTTTCCGGATACCCGTATAATAATTGGCATAATTGTTAAAGTGAGTGCTGAACGCCGTGATCTCGTCAAGCAGAAACTTGATGGCGGCATGCCTGTTGTCATTAAACGAGGTGAAATTTTCATCCGATGCGCCCTGAAACGGATTAGGCGCGTTTGTCCACAAATTCCCTTCATTGGGAAGATAACTGGCGGCTCCCCTTATATACTGATCGACCAGTTCTTTACGCTGAAAGATAGAATCGAGCTGGGTCGTATTCCTGAAATAATCGTCTACATCAAGAAAATCCGAACATGAAAATAGCATAGCACCCAGTATAAAGGCACATGGCAAAATCATTATCCTATTGATATTTTGCTTAATTTTTTTCATTTTTATTCTGTTTTAGAAAGTTGCGTACAATTGAATCGTGAATTTCCGCTGCAACGGGTACACTGCACCGTTGTCAGATGCCTGTGCCGGGTCCCAGAGATTCACTTTGTCCCACACATGCAGGTTTTCCCCCATCAGGCTGAATGTGACCGATTCGAAAACTTTTGATTGTTGCATCCATTTCCGGGGTAAATTATAGGATAACTCAACGTTTTTTATGCGGAGATAACTTCCGTCAGCCAGCCAAAAAGTGGAGGCACGGTTGTTGTTCAGGTTTTCCCCGTAAGTTAAACGGGGAAACCGGGCATTCGGGTTTTCCGTAGCGGGATTACCTGAATAGGACGCGGGTGTCCATCTGTTTGCCTGGTCGGCGACAATTGTCAACAGATTCCCCGTAGAGCCTCCGGCAAACGGATAATAACCGGTTCCACCGAAAAAATACTGCACATCATCTACTCCTTCAAACAAGGTGCTGACACGAAAATTCTTATAGTTGAATTCCAGCGCGAAACCATATTGAATCTGGGGGATATTCGAATATGAAAGCGGCACAATATCATCATCGTCTATCACGCCGTCGCCATTTACATCCTTATATTTGATATCGCCCGGCAACACATTTTCCATGTATGTCTGCTTTGGACTGCTAATGATATCCTCTTCGTCCTTAAACAAACCTTCTGCAATCAGACCGCGCAACACACCATACGGAACGCCGCTGTATGACTGGTAAGGATAATTTACCCCCGATTGTTCCCAATAATTCACTTTATTGCGGGCCAACGTTAGGTTTCCCCGGACAATAAAACTGATATCTTTATTTATTTCCTGCGTGTAAGAAGCATTCCCGTCCACACCCCATGAAGTCATGGTGCCGATATTTGCATAGGGAAGCGTTGCATTCAACCCTGATTCAAGAGGGATACTTTCGCGTTTCTGGAAAATTCCGGTGGTTTTGTTACGGTAAAAATCCACAGTGAAATCTATCTTATTGTTGAACAATTTACCGTCAATACCCAGATCCAGTTTTGTCGTAGTTTCCCATTCCATATTTGCCGCCCCGATCTGTGTTTCCCCGATAGCGGTTCCTCCCCAAATACCGGAATTGATGCCTTCCACTATGGTGAGATAAGGAAAACGAACCGTTACACGATCATTGTCCACCAAACGGTCATTACCTACCTGTCCGTAGGAACCACGAAATTTCAGATAATTGAGAAATTGTAATTTGTCGTTAATCAATTGATATTGTGTAGGAACCCACCCCAATGCAATGGAAGGGAACGTGCCGTAACGCCTTTCCCTGTTAAAATTCTCAGAACCGGTATATCCGATATTACCTTCCACCATATAGGTGTCTTTGTATGAATAGGTCGCCCTGCCGGAATAAGCCTGATAACGTTGGGGAATAGTCACAAAAATTCCATCACCCCATCCGCTGTTTTTGGTATCCTGGCGATAGGCGTGTATTAAACCCGTAACGCGATGATCTACGTTAAAAACCCGGTTATAGTTCACCTGTGCTTCAAAATAATATTGCCTGTCGGAAGAAGACGACTGCACTGAAGTCAGATCTTCTTTGGTTACTTTTCTTTCGGTCAGAAGGGAACCGTCGTTGTTGCGTCCCGTCTTAGGGTCGGCAAAATACAAATCGGGTCTCATTGAATTAAGAACGGTATGCGAACCGTTTGTTGTCAACGAGAAAAGCCCTTGCACGGACAACCCTTCGAGGAACATGCCCAGATCCTGATTCAATGTCAGATTCGTTTTTGTCGTATAGCGCTCTATCGCTTTGTAACCGGTGTAATTCAATTGAATGTAAGGAGACATTTGATCCGCATTCACACCATAAGCGGGCAACTGTCCGTTAGAATAGCTGACGGGCACAATATTGGGGGGTAAATTGGCCTGGGCTGTCCAAAGGGCATTGTTGTCATCCCCGAATCCGGGAGCATTTTGCGAGACAAACACGGTCTCCATATTGAGCGAAAGCGTGGTTGAACGGGTTACATTGGCATCCACGTTCGCCCGGAAGTTATATTTGTGGTAGTCCACATTGGCGCTAAAAGGAGAAGAAGCATCCTGCTTAAACAAAGCTTCATTGTTGAGAACCCCCAAACTGACATAATAACGCGCCGCTTCCCCTCCGCCCGATAAGCTCAGGTGATGCTGCGTGTTCCAGACATGATCTTTTAAAATGACATCCCTCCAGTTCACATCCGGATATAAATCGGGATCGAGACCTGTCCGGTACAATTCCAACTCGGTGGGCGTATACAGCGCATTATTTCCTCTTACGATCCTGGCCTCATTAGCCAATAAGGCATATTGATAGGCGTTGGCATACTCCGGCATACGGGGAGAATAGGAATAGGTAGAATTGGATTTGAAATTGATCCGCATTTTTCCTGCCTTACCTCTTTTAGTGGTCACCACCACAACGCCATTGGCTCCCCGGACTCCATAAACAGCTGTTGCTGAGGCATCCTTCAGCACAGAGAAGCTTTCGATGTCGGCCGGGTCGAGGTCGTTAAGACTACCTTCAATACCGTCAATCAGCACCAATGCGCTTTGATTGGCTCCGAAAGTACTGATACCCCGTATCCAAAATTCGGAGAAATCATTTCCCGGCTCTCCGGTACGGGTCACCGAAATAATACCGGGAACACGTCCTCCCAACATATTGGCTACGGAAGTGGCCGGAACCTGCAATTCGTCCGGTTGTATGCTGGTAATGGCGCCTACTACCGACACCTTGCGTTGGCTGCCCCGTCCTGTCACTACGACTTCCTCCAATTCGCTCACATCGGGTGTCATACCGATCCTAACCCTTTCCTGACTCGAAGTGTATGTAATTTCAAGTGATTTATATCCCAGGTAAGAATAGACTAAAGTGCTCCCGGCGGGAACATTCTCGATTCTAAACCTGCCTTCATAATCGGTAACGACACCGGTTCCGGTACCTTTAATCTGTATGGAGACCCCGATCAATGTTTCTCCCTTTTCATCCATGATGGTTCCTGCCACATTCACTGTTCCGGTCTGCGCAAACAAACCGGACGACAGCACCATTATCACCAATAGAAAAAATGTTTTCTTCATGTTTTTTAATCTTAGAGGGTTATTGAACTGCATATCTCCTGACGGTAGCTTCCCACCATTCCGCGATAAAGAAGTTCCCGTTTCCGTCGTATGTAATATCACGCGGATCAAGAAATATCGCTTCGGCCGGATTACCGTTTGTCTGTGGCGATTCTACATTCAAGGTTCCTGCAACAGTGGACACGTAACCATCCAAAGCGGAAATCTTCCTGATCACATTCGAGTTGTTGAACTCGCAAATATAGAGGTTGCCGTCGTCGTCCATGCACATCCCCCTCGGATCCCTGAAACGCGCATCGGCAAGACTACCATCCACAACGGCGCTCTGGCTGGGAGAACCGGCGTAGATATCCGACTGCACACCGTCCGTCCAGGCCGAACCAGTCTTACTGATCTTATAAATACAATATTTGGCGTGATGAGAGAGATAAAAGCAATCATTGAATTTATCATATACGAGGTAACCGACATAGTCAGCCTGGTCAAAAAGATCCTCACCCAGGTCTTCGGTTTGTTGTGTGTTTATATTAAAACGCCCGAAAAAACCGCTTTTATGGCAAAAATAGAGCCATTCCTGTTGGGGATCGTGCTCTTTATCCATCATCACCATGCTTTGAATATGGTCATAGCCCGACCCCCTGGCCGGAATTTCACCTATCCTGTAAGGCATCCATCCATTATCCTTTCTGTATTCGTAAACAGTATGGGTAGGATTCAAGGTCGTCGCATATACCACGGTCTTGTCTTCATTGATGGCCGGTTTCCCCAGATA
Organism: Proteiniphilum sp.; assembly: GCF_034331125.1. Taxonomy (NCBI): domain Bacteria; kingdom Pseudomonadati; phylum Bacteroidota; class Bacteroidia; order Bacteroidales; family Dysgonomonadaceae; genus Proteiniphilum; species Proteiniphilum sp. Next base: position 8,563 of record NZ_JAXQGC010000050.1, on the reverse strand, counting down.
AACCCCGTCTTGCAGGGTGATAACCCTATTATCATTCACCGAAATAAAGCGCACCTTATTCGCCATTGACTCCCACGACCCGAAGGTCATGATCTGATCATCACCAAGCGCTACAATTCCCATTATTTTATAAAAATGAGACTCGTCCAATGTCCCATCCTGATAAAAAGCACCTGTACCGTCCCGCAAACCAATACCCGCAACCCAGGACACATACGCGGAAGCGGTATAATGGAAGGTCTTCGGGGCAATTACCTCTGCGCTTTCCCCCACCACTACCTTTATCTGGTTATCTCCACCCGATAACCTGGGGGCTAAACAATAAATAGAACTACCGTTCACACTAATAACGGATGCTTCCTTATCCGAAAATCCATCATTAAAAAAGACTTTAACCTCACTGGTAACATTACCGAAATTTGATCCGGTAATTACCACTTTTTCCGCGATTTTACCCGAATCGGGCATAAATCCGGTAATTTCCACAGGCAGGCTGGGATTGAAAGGTGTACCCTTATCCGAATCCTGCTGATAAACATACGTTTCGTCCTTGCAGCTATGGACAAGGATGAGTAATCCTGAAAATAGGATTACTGACAAAAATTCAAACTTTTTACTTTTCATTTTTCATTTGTTTTAGAGTAAACTTCTCAGGTTTGTTCAGTGTAATTTGTGTGTTTCTTTCGTGCGGAGTATAGTCATCGTTTTATATTTTTATGAGGTTATTATTTTTTTTACTTAATATTTGTGTATATATCCTGTTCGTTATCTCTCATAATTAATGCTTGTGGGCTATATAATGAACTGTTTATCAGATATATCGAAAAAATGAATATTCTTAAAAATCGTAATACAACGACAAAGAAAAAAAGATTTTTTGTGAATAGCAGGACAATACGGGGTTATAATTATGCAATATTGGGATATAATTATACGTATATTCCAAAAAGTCATTACTTTTGTTATGTCATACAGAAAACGGATTAATAAATGGAAACGAAAGAGCAGATTTTCAGAAACACCCATCACGGGCACGCCGTCAAGCGTATCCGCCATACCTTAGGGATTAAGCAGGAAGTCTTGGCAGACATGATGGGAACAACCCAGGCACGCATTTCCAACAGTGAACAGAAAAAAGTGCTGGAAGATGAAATGATCGATAAATTCGCCAAGGCCCTGAACGTGGCTCCCGAGTTCATCAAAGAGTTGGAAGAAGACCCGGTGACTTTCATCATTGAAAACAATACCTTTGAAAAAGGAAGTATGGCAGGGATTTATAATGTCGGAGATTTTATAAATAATCCTGATCCTGTTGACCGTTTTATAGAATTGTCCAAAGAAAAAACTGCCCTCTACGAACGTATTGTTGAGTTGGAGAAAGAAAAAAACGCACTTTTGGAGAAACTGCTGAAAGAAAAGGAATAATTGCCGGAGCTATAATAATAGGCTTTGCCGATCAAGGTGCGGTAGGCGTTTTCTATTGTCCCCCATGATGATCCGTTTTTGGTCATATATTGGTGCAATCACAACAAATTTCTGTAATAAAGTCAAGACTTAGGCTTATAATTCGCCGGAGCAACTTTATAAATTTATAAGGATGGTGCAAGGATGATATGGAGATGGTATAGAGTTATGCCGGAGTAGGTACGGCCGAGAACCGGCCATACTTTTAATGTCGTCACTTATGAGTTTGATTTTAATCTAATTAGAATGGAGGAAGATTGTTGCATGTTGAGAGCCTCATTGGCTCTATGGAGTCCGGATTTTTTAATACATTCTCCTTTTTGTTAAAATCATGCTGTTTTTTTACTCGGGCTGGATTTAGATGAAACAGTGTTTGCAAAAGGCCCTTAGGAATTGTTACGCAATAAGTTGACCACATATTGTGTTTCATTATTTTAAGAAAACTCAAAATAAACGGCATACGTAGTATGTACTTCCAGTTCTGACTTAAAAAAAGACGTAATAAGCCCTAAATCATATAAGTTAATAAAAATGCAGGTATCCGTAACGGCAATTTTGATTTTTATTTCTTAAACAGTTGTTTGGCATGAAAATGTTTTTTTCTAAAACATCGGCTGGTGTTCTTTTTTAAATTCAGCCAATGACTGATTGGTCAATGACGCAGCCTTAGACATCGATATTTGCTCTTCAATCAGTGCTCTGAATAAAAGCTGCCTGAAACGGTTGCTTTCTTCCACTCCCCGATATTCCACAGGTTCATCTACTTTCCAATTCATTTGATTTATAAAGAAAAAGAATTGTTTGGTATAATGCTCGTTAATAATTCCGCAGGATTTTGCCCTCATCACAATAGCCTGCATGGAAATACCGTATTGTTTTTTGATATTCCCTAATTCTAAAGTAGAAAGTTTATTGCGATGTGCTCCCAATTCAGCGATAATAGCTTCGTCAGGAAGCAACATTGCCCCTGCAAATTGATGGCACAAAATTTCTTTTTGTTTTTCGGTTATATCTCCGAATGTCAACAATAAATGAGCTAACTCATGAAGCAAAGTGAAACGGATCCTGTCCGGCTTGTTGGCTTTTCTCTCATTATAAGCAACAACCGGGATTTTCCCATTGACAAAGGTTTGTAATCCATCGAAGTCTTTGGCAACATCCAACTTTAGCACCTTAATGTTTTTATCTTCCAAAAGCTCTACGATATTAAAAATAGGACCTTTACCTAACTCCCACTTATCTCTTAGAATGTTTGCGGCATTGTTTACCTGTTCATAATGGGTAACCGCCGGGAAATTTTTCAAAGGATGCTCAAATTCATTTTTTAGTCCTATGATTTCTTCCAGTTTATCCGTTATCAAACTCCTTCTTTAGCCATGCTTTTTTGAGTTCATAGCCTTCCCTGCATTTTTTATCGGAAAAAGCACAGCAAATATGCTCTTTGTCAATGTTTTCCTTTGTAAGAGTGATGTAATTATTTTCCATAATTTTCTATTTTATTGGTGTATATATTTTCAATGGTATTGTGCATACTTCTTTATTATTTAAGGCAAAGGTATGCAATTCAACATAATAATTGTTGTCCAATACCGCCAATTTTATTGTAATATACTTCCCGGATGATATTTTTGAAATATCTCAGTGTGAAATTTTATTTTTTGTTATTAATGCCTGCATATTAGTTGATTTTTGCTGATTGTCAAATAACTACTACTTTTGTCAGTAATAAGTAAACAGTAAGGTTTCTAATGAATAACCAAAACAATACACATTTACATCCGTTAGAAAACGCAAGTGCGTTGGAGAGCCGATTTCGCAGATTACTGCAAAATCCGAGGAGAATACTGAAGAAATATATTCGGCAAGGCATGACAGTCCTTGACTTAGGTTGTGGCCCCGGTTTTTTTACACTTGAAATTGCAAAAATAGTTGGCGAAGAAGGAAAAGTCATAGCGGTTGATGTGCAAGAAGGGATGCTTGAAATATTGAAACAAAAGTTGAAAGGCAGCGAACTGAAAGAGCGAATCCAAATTCTTAAGAACGAGCCACAAAGCCTCGGATTTTCAGAGAAAGTAGATTTTATCCTTGCCTTTTACTCTTTCCACGAAATGAAACACATAGACCATATCATTCAGGCCCTGAAAGAAGTAATGAAACCAAATACGGAAATTTTAATTTCTGAACAGAAAATGCACGTCTCAAAAGACGTGTTTAAAAGCATAGTGATCAGAATGATAAACAATGGATTTGTCGTTTGCCGGCGACCGAAGATATTTTTTAGCAGAAGTGTTGTTATGAAAATTGGAAAATAGATCCAATTGTCCAACATCCTTGTATAAGTAATGCCGGAGACAATAGGAGGAGAGTGGGGTGGAATGATTTTGTGAAGAGATAATTTATTCTTCAATTCTTTGGCATTCGGGGCAGTAATAAACTGAACCGCCTAAATAAGCTTCTTTTACGATGGTACCGCCACAGCGGGGACAGGGATTTTTCCATGTCTTGGCAGACATGATTGTCCGGTAACCTCCGTTATTGCCGTATAGGTCTGTCTGCGTATCACGTCCACCTTCAATGGTCATATCTATCAGGTTATCTTTCAGGGATTTGAAGAGAACTTCCTTTTTCCTGTCCGACAGGATTGATATTTTCTGCTTTGGGTTGATCCGCGCGTTGAACAAAATATCCTGCGTCACACCGTTGCCTACACCTGGAATACGTTGTTCAGTGGCCAGCAGGGCTTTGGCACTCAATGTTTTTTTCGCTTCGACAAATAGTTTTTCAAATTCTTCCTCACCATAGTCGTTGCTTATCGGAGAAATACTCTCCCTGCTTAACTTGTAATATTTATTATCGATATTTCGATCAGGATAGGCGTTGATAAATCCGTACATGGCGACTGAGAACGCAAGGAACGATCCGTCATCGAACGTCAGCAACAACTGGTAATTGGCAGGTATCTTGTCGTCCGGATTGTAATAACGGGCAATAACCCCGTCGCCGATATTGATCAGGGCGTTGTCCGAAAGGCTGAAGTCTACAAACATGCCATACCCTTCGGAGGAAAGTATGGTTTTGCCGACAAGCAGTTTTCCGTATTCCTTCGGGTTGCCGTTATAGAATGTAAATTTATGCGGCTTGGTGGCATTGAACACTTGTGTGATTGTTTTGCCGCTCAGCATGTTATTGGCCTGTTTGCTGAGAGTCAGTACTTCGGGTAATTCTAACATACTATTCTGGTTTTATTTTTCAATGGATATATATATTTCCGGAGCGGCATACCGCAACTCTGGCAATATTGCATGTCAACAGTCTGATCCATACCACAAAGATACAATACCTACTCCGGATATGGTTGCCTGAAACAGGTATTTTTCTACATAGATACAAAATAAAAAAGACGGTCTGTTTTTTTACTCTTTTTATACGATGGAAAATCATAAACTTTTACAGAATAAACTAAATAATAGATATTCTTGTTGTATTTTTGTCGTGCCGAATGCATAGTTATCCTGTAAATGGGATAATCCGGCACATATATGTTTATCATTTTAGTCATATGAAACTCGCTTTTAGTCATGTTCTTGTATAAGAACGGTTTTTATGCTCGTTTCACAGAATTTCCGGCTGTTCTCATCCATGGTACACTTTGGACTGATTGGACTGCACCTGTCCGGTGGGAATAGTTTTTAAAAAGAGTTTATTTATCATGCCTGTACTTCATAATCGTATTTCCAACGCTGAACTTAAGTTGCGGATGTTGCGGGAAACTGAACCTCGTATTACGATTTCATTCTACAAATATTTTCATATTACTGATCCGCGTCAATTCAGGGATGACCTTTATGTAAAGTTCGATGCCATAAAGGTGTTCGGCCGCGTCTATATTGCACATGAAGGGATTAACGGACAAATCTCCGTCCCCGAAAGCAATCTGGATGCTTTTCGTGATATCCTGTATGCCGCCGATCCGGCGTTGAACGGTATCCGTTTGAATATCGCGGTGGATGACGACGGCAAATCATTCTGGGTGTTACGCATGAAAGTGCGCAACAAGGTGGTTGCCGACGGTATCGACGATCCGGCATTCGACCCTTCCAGGACGGGAAAATACCTCAAAGCCAAAGAGTATAATGAGATCACGCAGGATCCCGACACGGTCGTGGTAGATATGCGTAACCATTACGAATATGAAGTGGGGCATTTTGAAAATGCGGTTGAAGTCCCTTCCGACACGTTCCGCGAACAGTTGCCGATGGCGGTGGAGATGCTGAAAGAGCACAAGGATAAAAATATTGTGATGTACTGCACAGGCGGTATCCGTTGTGAAAAGGCGAGTGCCTATATGCTTCATAATGGATTTAAGAACGTGTACCATGTGGAAGGTGGTATTATTGAATACGTTCGCAAAGCGCGTGAAGAAAATCTTCCGGTGAAATTTATAGGGAAGAATTTCGTGTTCGATGAACGGTTAGGCGAACGTATTACGGAGGATGTGATTGCCCGGTGCCACCAGTGTGGAGAGCCGTGCGATACACATACCAACTGTAAAAACGAGGGCTGTCACCTGTTATTTATCCAATGCGAAAAATGTGCGGCAGAGATGGACGGATGCTGTTCCGACGAATGCAAACAGGTGGTTCAACTACCGGAAGAAGAAAGTAGAAAATTGCGGAAAGGGACTGATCGCGGACGAATGATTTTTAATAAATCGAGAAACAACCCACTGCTTCGTAAAAAACAGGTTTCGGCAAAGTAAATAAATGCACTTTGCACTTGTTTAACGAACTATTTCCGTTCTATTTCCCGGAGGTTCTCCATCTTCTTTTTCTTCAGGAATCCGTAGATATCTTCGAGATGTTCGGCTACTTTCCGGTTGCCGAATTCGTATACTTTTTTCACCAGACCATTCAGGAAATCGCGGTCGTGCGATACAACAATCAACGTACCATCGAAATCGACCAGCGCCTGTTTCAGGATATCTTTGGTCTTCAGGTCGAGGTGGTTGGTCGGCTCATCGAGAATAAGCAGGTTGACCGGTTCGAGCAGCAGTTTTATCATCGCCAGGCGGGTGCGTTCGCCTCCCGAGAGAACTTTCACTTTCTTGTCGATATCTTCCCGTCCGAACATGAATGCCCCCAGAATATCCCTGATTTTTGTCCGGATATCGCCGACGGTAATATCATCGATGGTCTGAAAAACGGTCAATTCCTCATCCAAAAGCGATGCCTGGTTTTGTGCGAAATAGCCAATCTTCACGTTATGTCCTAATTGCAGATTCCCTTCGAAACCGGTTTCTTCCATGATACATTTTACGAGTGTGGATTTCCCTTCACCGTTACGGCCGACGAATGCCACTTTTTCTCCCCGTTCGATGGTGAAATTCACATCGTTGAAAATCAATTTTTCACCGTACGATTTACTTACATTCTCTGCAATAACAGGGTAGCTTCCCGAACGCGGCGCCGGAGGAAATCGCAGTTTCAGGGCCGATGTATCCACTTCATCGACCTCCACCAGCTCCAGTTTCTCCAACATTTTCACACGCGACTGCACCTGTAATGTTTTCGAATAGGTACCTTTAAACCGTTCGATAAACTCTTTGGTTTCGGCAATCATTTTCTGTTGGTCGTCATACTGCTTTTGTTGCTGTTCGCGGCGTTCCTTCCGCAATTCAAGGTAGTGCGAGTAGGTTGCTTTGTAGTCGTAAATACGCCCCATGGTAATTTCTATGGTGCGGTTGGTGATATTATCTACAAATGCACGGTCGTGCGAAATAACCACCACTGCTTTGGCACTGTTGATAAGGAAATCTTCGAACCATTCAACGGAATCGATATCGAGGTGGTTAGTGGGCTCATCAAGCAAAATAAGGTCAGGATCCTGCAAAAGGATTTTTGCCAGTTCTATGCGCATGCGCCATCCGCCGCTGAATTCCGATGTCATCCGGTTGAAATCGCTTCGCACAAATCCTAATCCAAGCAGCGTTTTTTCCACAGCTGCATCGTAGTTGATCTCTTCGACACCATAAAATTTTTCGCTCAATGCGGAAACGCGTTCGATGAGTTGCATATATTCGTCCGATTCATAATCGGTGCGTACGGTAAGTTGGTTGTTGATGCTTTCAATTTCCTCTTCCAGTTGATGGATACGCGAAAAGGCCTGTGCTGTTTCCTCGAAAACAGTGCGTTCATCTTCGGTCATCAGGTGTTGCGGAAGATACGCAATGGTGAAATCTTTGGGTGTGGAAACTCTCCCTCTGGTCGGTTGCCTCACGCCTGCCAGAATTTTCAGCAATGTGGATTTTCCCGCACCGTTTTTACCCATCAGGGCAATGCGGTCTTTGGGATTTATTACAAAAGAGATGTCCGAAAATAATGCCGCTCCCCCGAACTCTACGGCCAATCCATCGACTAATACCATAATCTTGTTTTATTTTTCAGGGTGCAAAGATACGTTTTGAAATCGACTAAGTATACTTTTATTTCTTCAATCCGGATTTCTTTATCCCCAAATGTTGTACTTTTGCATCCGTTTATTGAAAATGTAAATTATGAACGGAAAAGCAAAAGGATATATACTTGCGGCCATCGCTGCCGCCACATACGGAATGAATCCTCTATTCGCATTACCTCTATATCAGACAGGAATGGATCCGGATTCTGTATTGTTTTTCCGCTATCTGTTTGCAATTCCTATTTTGGGGATTATGATCAAAGCACGTGGACGTGATTTCAAGATACAACAGAAGGAAATTCTACCGCTAATTGCTTTGGGACTTCTGGTCGCTCTCTCCTCACTTACCCTCTTCCAGAGTTATAATTTCATGGATGCCGGAATTGCATCGACCCTGTTGTTTGTTTACCCCATTATGGTAGCATTAATTATGGTTGCCTTTTTCAAAGAGAAAATGACCTTGCTGACTATACTGTGTATTTTGATGGTATTGGGCGGTATTGTATTGCTCTTTAAAGGGGGTGACGGTTCTACTTTGAGCATGACAGGGATCCTGCTGGTGATGGCCTCGGCCTTATCATACGCTATTTAGTCGACCCTTAAAAAGCATTCAATAGTCTATAATACAGTAAAATAGTAGATA
>NZ_JAXQGC010000049.1:0-56453 GCF_034331125.1 Proteiniphilum sp. | reverse complement strand
AGGGACAGTATAATTTTACAAACCATATAAAAATGGGCTTTTTAAGGCTCGACTATTTATATTGTCGGAGTGAACCGTCCCATACTCAAAGAGGTCGCTACCCTCAAAATTACTTTTTATATTTTGCTGTTTGGACTTTCTCTGTTCCTGATACGTGTTGATTTCGGGGCAACCCTGATTATGCCGGAGAAATGGTATCTCTGGTTTAATCTTATAGCGCTGGCGGTTTTCCCGACAGCTATATCGTTTCTTTGCACCACCAGCGCTATTCAGTATATCGGTTCCACACCAACCGCTATACTTGGCGCACTTGAACCTGTAACAGCGGTATTTTTCGGGGTCGTAGTATTTGGTGAGACTCTCACCCTTCGCATCATCTCCGGGATTATATTGATTATTATGGCCGTAACGCTTATCATTGCCGGTAGTAATGTTAAAACCTATCTGGTGCGTTTCCGCAAGATGTTCCCGAAAATTCCGGGAAAGAAACCTTTTCGCCCATAACCAAATTATTTATTGGCCTAATATGTCTTTGACTGATTGAATCAAAGGAGTTGTCGGACGGCCGATCAATCTGGAGAGCTGCTTGTTGTCGTCAAACAGATCGTTTTTAGATGCTCCGGTATCAAAGCTTGCAATAGCCTTTGCTATTCCTTCCGGTAGCCCGAAACTTTTCAGCATTTCAGCATATTCTGTTTCGGGAAGATTCTTATAGGGAATTTCTTTACCGGTCTGGCGGGAGATCTCTGCTGCAAGATCTGTTAACGTAAAATAGTTGTCCCCGGCTAATTCGTAAACTTTTCCTTCCTGGTTTTCACTCGTCAATACAACTGCAGCTGCCTCAGCGAAATCTTCACGGGTTGCCGAAGATATCTTTCCTTCACCGGCACTGCCGAGTAAGACTCCGGCTTTCACCGCTCCGGGAACAGAGCCCGTATAATTTTCGGTGTACCATCCGTTACGTAAAATGGTATAGGCAATTCCTGATGTCTTTAAAGCGTCTTCCGTAGCTTTGTGCTCTTCCGCCAGGCTCAAAGTCGATCTGTCTGCATATAACAGACTGGTATACACGATCCATTTTACTCCGGCCTGTTGTGCGGCTTTTATTACATTCTCATGTTGTTGCCTGCGTTTTCCGATTTCATTACTCGATATGAGTAACAAATGGTCGATGCCTTGCAATGCCGCGGCTAAATTCTCTGGCTTTCCGTAATCAAATGCACGGGCTTCAATGCCTAAATCCGATGCCTTTTCAGGTGAACGTACCAATGCCACGAGATTTTCTGCAGCCACTTTTCTTTTCAAATTCTCTACTACCAGACGTCCCAACTGTCCGGTAGCTCCTGTAATTCCTGTTTTCATACGATTCAAATTGTAATATTAACTGTTACATTTATAATTAAAAAAATATCAGTGAAATTGTTTTACAAAATCTTTCAATGTTTTATGCCTGAGAGAATCGGTCACCAATTGATCGGTTTCTGCAAACAACTTCGCCAGGTTCTTATTAATATCTTTACCGATAGGACATTTAGGGTTGGGACTTACATTCTTTTTTCCCAAAACTTCCGAGTTCTTCACAGAGAGGTAAATCTCCGCCAATGAAATCTCATGGCTTGGCTTGTTCAATTTCGAACCGCCTTCTTTTCCCTTTCTGCTGATTACAAGACCTGTATTTTGTAATATACCCAGTTCCTTCCGGACAATGACAGGATTGATATTGATACTTCCTGCAATCCAGTCGGAACTTAACCATTCATCGGGAACGTTTGCCAGAAGGGTCAAAATATGTATTGCTGTGGCAAATCTCGTATTATTCATATCGGGTGCAAATATAAGTATATTTTTAATTGTAATAAATATTATTACAATTAAAAAATTACAAAAGATGATAAGTGGATTGGTAGTAAAGGGTTATGATTTGCATTATTTTATACCATATAGTCGAAATATTTCTTTCCGAACTCTTGCGTGATCCGGGTTTTTCCGATTTGACGGGCTCCTCTAAGCAGGATAGACTTACGGTTATCGTTTCCTTATTATGCTTTTGAAGATTTATAAAACTCTTCAAGTTTACGGATATCACCGTTCACAATTAATGGGAGTGCAGAAGTAATTTTTTTAATATTCCAGTTCCACCATGCTATATTCAACAATTTCTTTATTTGTTCATCTGTGAAACGTTTACGGATTAACTTTGCAGGATTTCCGCCAACAATTGAGTAGGGCTCTACATCTTTCGTAACGACGGAATGTGCAGCGATAATGGCGCCATTCCCAATGTTGACTCCGGGCATAATAGTAGTTTTATAGCCAATCCAAACATCATTTTCTATAACGGTATCCCCCTTGAAAGGTAGTTGTTCCGGTGTGGGTGTAATTACACTCCAATTTCTACCGAAAATATTGAAAGGAAATGTCGAGATTCCATCCATTTTATGGTTCGCTCCATTCATTATAAATTGGACGTTGGAGCCAATAGCGCAGAATTTCCCTATGATTAATTTGTCTCCAAGAAAATCAAAATGATATAAGACATTCTGCTCAAAATTCAACCCGTCTGTATGATCATCATAGTAAGAATAATCTCCTACGATAATGTTTGGCGATTTAATGATGTTTTTTAGAAAAACCAACCGCTTGTAATCTTTTAATGGGTATATCTGGTTACTATCGGGTATTTGCATAATGAACTTGTTTTGCTGGTTTTACTTTTCCATCGCCTCCGTTTTCAAACCAGCCGGCATTTTTTCAATGGCATAGCGTAGAGCCATTACCATCCTATGCCGTAGTCCTCTCCATGATTACTGCTCCCTCCCCAAAAGGATCCATGCTCATTGTCCAACAATATGGCATTAATGGGGCCGCTCGTGCGATTCCCTAATTGTATTTCATATCCCATTTTCTTTAATTCGTAGATCACCTCTTTCTTCGTATCCTGGCGAAGCAGTATGCTTCCGGGTCTGGGCATACGGTCTTCGAATCGGATCCCGCCCAGTGAAAGCCACAGTTGATTACTATTAATGTTCGCTGCCTCGGATGCTTGTTGCACAGTCATGCCGAATTCGACGACATTTAAGAAAAACTGGAGCAGGTTTTGTTCCTGTGTGTCCCCTCCCTGTACCGCGAAAGCCAGGAAAGGCCTGCCATCTTTCAATGCCAGGGAAGGGGTGAGGGTTACCCTGGGGCGTTTACCGGGTTCTACCACATTAAAAGGATTCAGTATAGAGTCCAGTACAAAACTTTGCATCCGCTGGCTCATACCTATGCCCGTCCGTCCTGCTATACAGGCGGGTATCCATCCGCCGCTGGGTGTTACCGACACCACCCATCCTTCCTTATCGGCAGCCACGATACTGGTCGTTCCCCGGGTAAACCTGTCCTGGTAAAGGCTGTCCTTATATCCGTCGACAGACGAAATATCCGCATGATAGAACTGCTCATCATTTAAAATATATCTGCCGGCATCATGCCTGGGGACAAAATCTTTTACTTCCGGATCGATGATTGTAGTGTCTGTAAGATGACTCCGTTGTTTCAGTAAGGCTTCATACGGATTGTTTTTCCCTTCATAAGCGTAAGGATTTCCCGGCATGACCCGGTCATCGTTTTTATCCCGGCGAATCTCTTTCGATCGTGCACGGGCATACTCTTTACTGAGTAACCCCCGGATCGGCGATTCAGGAGAGAAATAAGGGTCTCCATAGTAAAAATCCCGATCGGCAAAGGCCAGATTCATGCTTTGATAAATCGTATGGATATACCGGGCCGAATTATATCCCATTTCCTGCAGATCGAAGTTCTCCAGGATATTCAATGCCTGCAATAACATGGGCCCTTGTGTCCACTCCTGCAATTTATAGACCTCTATGTCTTTGTAGGTTGTATGTAGGGGAACTTCTTCTATCGGTTCCCATCCTGCCAGGTCTTCAAGCGTGATTAATCCGCCTTGTTCCCGGCTTCCACGTACGAATTCCTCGGCAATATCACCTTTATAAAAACGATCCTGTGCCGCCTTGATCGCCTCTTTCCTGTCTTTACCCTGCCGGATGGCCTCCTGTTCCGCTTCCACCATCTTATCCAATGTGTGCAAAAGATCTTCCTGTACAAAGATCTCCCCGGCTGCCGGAGCTTCCCTTTGCCCACCTGCATGGGGCAAAAAAACGGCTTTACTATACGGCCATTCTTTAATGCGCTCCTTGTTCCGTTCTATACTGTTTGCCGTTTGGGCATCTATCGGATAGCCCCTGGCCATCTCCATAGCCGGAGCCAACACTTCTTCCAGGCTCAACGTGCCGTATTCCGCCAGCATATAACATAATCCGCCCGGGGTTCCCGGGGTTACGGCGGCCAAAGGGCCGTATTCGGGAGGGAAAGCATATCCTTTATCCTTGAAAAAGGAAACAGTCGCACCGGAGGGAGCCACGCCCAGGGCATTTATTGCCAAAACCTTACCGTTAATCGGATTATAAATCAGTGCCTGGGTTTCTCCTCCCCAACTCAGTACATCCCACATGGTACAGGTGGCGGCCAGCATGGCACAAGCCGCATCAACCGCATTACCTCCCTGCTGAAAAATCATCGATCCTGCTGTGGCAGCTAAAGGTTTTCCTGTGATGGACATCCAATGTTTACCATGCAAGGGAGGCTTTTGTGTGGATTGGGCCAGAACGGCACAAAAGGAAACAGCACAAACAGCTATTGTAAAAAAATATCGTCTTATCATAATGATCTATTTTTGAACAAAAGTAACTATTTTCTTCCACCCTTTCCTTAAAAAGTTAAACCTTTGGGACCGTTTGGCATAATCTCTATTCCCAAAACATGTTCTACATACTGAAAATAATAAAACAATTTATGGTTCAGTTCAAAACCATAATCCACCCCCCGCTCATACCCGTAAATTGGCTGAAAGAATGATCTTCTTCGGGGCTGGGTAGCATTATAATTCCAGGCCGAAACATATTGGTGGTTCCAGTTCTCATAATATTGTTGTGAACGGTATTTCGCCGGAGAATTCTGAAGCACATACCATGTTTCGAATCCCGTATCGAATACAATCAACTCGTATTCGACAGAATCTTCCTGCACTACTTCATTTCCGTTCGGTTCGATCTTTACAATCCCTTTTGGGCCCGAACAGGCAACCATAAATGACAAAGCTGCGAATAAATAAAATATCTGTTTCATAACCATGAGTTTTAATGCTGATATATATACAACAAATTTCACTTGAAAAGGTGTGAAAAAACAGGGAAAAAGATTTCCTTTGTAAGGATTTTGTAAGGATATGGATATGAGTGAGATGAATAAGGAGCAGGAACTTGTTTCAGAAATACGAAAATTGAAACGACAATTGGCCATAGCTAATAGTCGGGCCAAGACAGTCAAATATGGACTTGTCTGGATGGAAGTGCCTGAAACCTTTGATGATGAATCTGAAAATCAATTGCCCGTCATCGAGGAAGTAAAAGAAAAGTCTATCCGCAATAAGGATGAGAAACCGACTCATATTCTCATTGAAGGGGATAATTATCACGCCCTGACTTGCCTGAACTATACCCATAAGGAAAAAGTAGACATTATATACATAGATCCCCCTTATAATACCGGATCGGATGGATTCAGGTACAGGGATAAAAGAGTACTCGATAAGTTTCCCGATGGTTCCGAAGTGCCCAAAGACCATCCTTTAAGGCATAGCTACTGGTTGTCGTTTATGAACAAACGGCTGGAATTGGCGTACAATCTGCTAAAACCGGAAGGTGTTATATTTATATCGATCAACGAAGACGAATATGCGCAATTGAAGTTGTTGTGCGATCACATTTTTCAAGCGTCGAATTACATGACGACCTTTACTGTGAAAGTAAGGCATGAAGACAGGATACTTAAAGGTGATAAAGATTATCATGAAACCACGGAGCAGCTGTTACTCTACAGGAAATCTCCGAAATTTAAGTCAATAAAAAGACTTCAGGATAACAGTTCCATTGAGAAATATATATATACGATAGAAGAATTGATTGATGACCCGGAGCAAATCACACTGGGTTCAAAAGTAGTCTCTGTATTTAAACCCGGAGAATACAGAATAACCAAATCAATCCCTTCTGCCGATAAGTTCCAGAAAATCAATATCCGGGGTTCATTAAAAGAGGGAAACAGCTCCGGACGTTTCCATATGAAATACCTGGAAGAAAGGAATCATCTGTTTGGTTATTTATATAAAGTACCCGATATGGGAGGAGATATGTATGGCTACAGGTATTTTCTCACGCGGGAATCGGCAGCTAAGGTAAATGGTTCCTACTTTCAGGGGATCCCTTTGAATAAAAAGGAAGTAAAGGAAGTGCCTTATCCTAATTACATGGATTTTGAAGAAGCATTTAATAGTGTGGGATATGAAGGCGGTGTCGAGTTTAGAAATGGGAAAAAACCCGTCGATTTCCTGAAATTCATATTTTCGATCGGTTCCTGCAATAAGGATGCCGTTATTCTGGATTTTTTTGCGGGGAGTGGTACTACGGGACACGCCGTAATGGAGCAGAATTATATCGATGGGGGTCAGCGGCAGGTGATATTGTGTACCAATAACGAGAATAATATTGCCGATGAAGTGACCTACCCCAGGATTAAAAATATCATTCAGGGGTATTTGCAGAGTAAGAATCAGAAAGAGGTACTATATGAGGTTGCGCTAAATACCAAATTGCTATTGGATAATAGTGTAATCCGTGCTGCCAGAGACCATTTTTTTTCGGAAGAGTATAAATCGCGGTACGACGAGATAAAAGAAGAGGTAAGAAAAAACAAGTACACTATTTACGGTGTGATAAAAAAAGGGAAAAGAGTCCCCGGATTGGGTAATTCTTTGAAGTATTATAAAACCTCATTTGTCGGGAATAATAATATTTCATCTGTTTCGGATGAAGAGAAAGTGAATCAGGCACAGAAAGCCGGATATTTGTTGGCTTTGGCAGAAAATACGCTGGATGAGGTAGAGCGTACTAACTATTTTCAATTGTTTGGGAATAATGAAAATACTACTGCGATATATTTTAGGAAAGAATTGGATGAAATGGATCTTCTCCTAAAAAAACTGGAAAGCATTAAGACACCTAAAGTGCTGTATGTGGTTAACCGGGAGGACTCCCGTGATTTTGAGAACAGGTTTGCCCATATTGATAATCTGACAATAAAAGAAATGATCTCTATCATTCCGTCGTTCTTACAAAGGTGCTCGGTCGATGGGTAGTTAAAAACATAACCAATATAGTATCAAAAAGGGTTGTTTTTATAATTAGATTCAGAATTAATTTAAGTTAATTTTATTGGCATATTTTGTCCGAAAAAAACTTAATCAATATATTTGTGATCTTAATGATAGTATAATTTTTTTAAATGAATAATCTCTTAATTTTTTATTCTATTATGTTGAAAATAAGACTATAATATGACTATTCTATCAAACGGGGATCATGAAACAAACTATCTTTATCGCTTTTGTATCTTCTCGAATTAAATCATTTATTAAACATAGACAATTATAATTGTGTCGGCAGACTTTAGTCCCTCCTTCTTTTACAGTTCGTCGTTCTTCCCGTTTTTCGTTTTGCTTATCCTTCTTCTTACAGTGATTCCTGCTTTGCTTATCAGTAATAGGATCAATCGATTATCGGGAGGTGATGTGCGTCAGTTGTTTGTGAATAAGAAGAATCATTGGATAGGAGTACTGGTGACAGCACAGTTTGTAATTGGCGTGGCATTGATTATGGGAATGATCACGGCTAACCGGCAAATGGGTTTGGTGAAGCAAGCCGGAGAGCGTTACAGGGATCTGATAGAGATATGGAATACCTCAACTGAAACCGACCTACGCCTATTTAAACAAAAGGTGCAATCTGTCCCGGGTGTATCGGGTATTTCACTGGGAAACATGTCACTGATGAACGTATGGATTATGCATGCCGATATGCAGAAGGAAAACGGTGAGAAGTTCCAGACCACTGTATTCGGACTGTCGGGCGATGAAGGATTGTTTCGTGTCCTTCAGCTTCATCAGATTGCAGGAAGCGAGTGGGAGACATTACCCGAAAAGTATGGATCGGCTGTGTTTGTGAACCAAACCTTTGCCAATCTGGTGGAAAAACCCGTAGAAGAACTGATTGGAGAACCGTTGAGAAAGTATATGAATTCGCTTGATTCAGTGTCTGTGATTGCAGGAGTAGTAGAAGATTTCTATTTCAATTCACTCGAAAAGAAAGCGATGGCGGTAAAGATGACGCGGATTTCGTCCCTTGAGGATAGGCTTACAGCTATGCAAATCCGGTTAGACGGAAATGATAATGGTGCAACAATAAAAAATATACGACGGGTTTGGGGGCAGACTTATCCCGATGAATACTTTACCTATGCTGATGTTTATCGTACATTTATAAGTCGGAATAGTAAAGTAACCGAGATGTCGGATTTACTGCAAATGTATTCATTGATCAGTATTTTACTTACCTGTTTCGGTTTGTTTGGTATTTCATTCTATGCTGTCCGCCGACGAACCAAAGAGATTGGTATCCGAAAAATAAACGGTGCAAAAACGTATCAGATACTGTGGTTGCTGCTCAAACCGATATTTGTCTGGATTGTTGCTGGTTTTGCCATCGGTGTACCGCTGGCATGGTGGTTTATGGAGCGTTGGCTGCAACAGTTCGCTTACCGGGTGGATGTTTCCATTGGCTCTTTCTTCCTTGCGCTTTTACTGGTTTCTGTAATAACCATTCTAACTGTTCTATGGCAGTTGTGGCGAACAATAAAGGTGAATCCCGTGGAAAGTTTGAAATCGGAATAAGAAAGTGAAGCCGGACGCGTTATGACTTTTTACTGGTTCAATCGTTTCTTAATGGTGGCGGGATTGCCGGCTACCATACAGTCGTCCGGCACATTTTTGGTAACCACGCTGCCGGCTGCTACGATACATCGGTTACCGATGGTTATCCCGGGGAGAAGAGTCACATTGCCACCCAGCCAGCAGTCTTCACCGATGGTAATAGGATAGGCGTACTCTTTCTCTTCCCGTCTCGCCACATGATCCATCGGGTGATTGGGTGTGTAGAACTGGCAATTGGGACCGATAAGAGTATGTTTGCCTATACGAACATATCCTCCGCCGATACACATAGCATTATAGTTAATAAAAACATTTTCCGCTATAATGAAGGAACTTCCGTGATCGCATTGGATAGGCGGACAGACCGTACTTGAGGCGGGAAGATCCGGTATAAGTTGACTGATCACTTCCCGGTAATCGTCATCGAAGATCGTCATCGTTTGCAGCTTGATGCACAATTTCCTCGAGTGCCTGAAACTCTCCTGTATTTCAGGATCAGAGAAGTCGGCCAACTCTCCACTGCGCATTTTTTCAAATTCAGATTTCATTAGTTAGAGTAAAGAATAAAGAACAAAGATATAAAAATATGCCAAGCGAAGGAAAACCGGATCATCTCTTCTATCTTTCAAAAAGAGTGAACAATATCAGAAAAACAGTTGTTAATCTTGTAGTTGGATTTGTTTGATTGTAGATGTAAAGATAAATGGATTTGACAATTTTAATTTCAAACCCATAATATTGATCATTATGAAGAGAATCATTTTAAACGCGTTTTGTATGTTGAGTATTGTATTGTTTGCTGCCGGATGTACCGGTAGCGGTAGCAGTGAAGAGAGACGATCGGAAGTGATTGTACCGGATGTGCAAGCAGTGAATCGCCCCCATGTAGCAGTATTGCTTACTGAGGGATTCCAGGATGCCGAGGCTTATATGCCGATCGGTTATCTGGAAAATAAAGATATGGATATTACGGTGATAGGTCCTGAAACGGGACGGGTGAAAGCCTATAACAGCGATTTTGAAATAGTTGTACAAAAGAAAGTCGGAGAGGTGAGCGTCGATGAATTTGACGCGCTGGTACTACCTGGAGGAAGAGCCCCTGCTGCATTGAGAGAAGACCCGACGGTAGTGGAGTTCGCCAAGAACTTTTTCAATTCAGGGAAGCCGGTGGCGGCTATCTGTCACGGCCCGCAAGTATTGGCTAGGGCAGGAGTGCTTAAGGATGTAACTACCACGGCTGTGGGATCTATCCGCGGTGAATTGGAGGAAGTCGGTGCGAATTACGTGGACGAAGCACTGGTAATAGATGGTAACCTGATCACATCAAGAGTACCAGGCGATCTGCCGGTATTCAGTAAAGCTATTGAGGAAGCGATCAAGAAGGCTCGCTGACTTGTTCCTATTTTAGTTTAGCATAGTTAAAAACAGCTTTATGCCGGTCACGGGAAACCGTGATTTAGGGGTAGGGCTGTTTTTCAATACACGAAAAAAATGCCATACATTGATTATTACAAAATGCTGGGAGTCGATAGGAATGCATCGGCTGAGGATATCAAGAAAGCTTACCGCAAGCTGGCGCGTAAGTTACATCCCGACCTGAACCCGAACGACAAGGAGGCACAGAAGAAGTTCCAGGAGCTCAATGAAGCCAATGAAGTGCTGAGTGATCCGGAGAAACGCGCCAAATATGATAAGTACGGTGAGAACTGGAAGCACGGCGAAGAGTATGAAAAAGCACAGCAGCAATATCGGCAGCAAAGTAGCAGGCAACAACAGTGGAGCGGCCAGGGTGGACAGACTTTCTATACAGAAGGTGATTTTTCGGATGATGACTTCTCAGACTTTTTCCACTCTATGTTCGGCAGCGGGTTTAGCCGGAGGCAAAGCGGTGCCGGCACCCGTAATAAATTCAAAGGTGCGGATTATCAGGCGGAATTGCGCCTGACACTTCGTCAGGCCATGCAAACGCATCAGCAGGCATTGTCGATTAATGGAAAGAATGTACGTATTACCATTCCTGCAGGAGTGGCTGACGGACAGAAGATCAAGCTGGCCGGATACGGTCAACCCGGGGTGAACGGTGGCCCGAACGGTGACCTCTATATCACTTTTATTATTGAGGATGACCCTGCTTTTAAACGCCTGGGGGATGATTTGTATACCGATGCTGTGATCGACCTTTACACCGCTGTGCTTGGGGGCGAAACAATGATCGATACGCTCGACGGGCAGGTGAAAATGACCATTAAACCCGGTACCCAGCCTAATGCCAAACTACGGTTGAAAGGCAAAGGGTTTCCCCTGTATAAGAAAGAGGGACGGTTTGGCGATTTATACGTGACGTTGAAGGTGCATCTGCCTGAACATCTTTCGGATAAGGAGAAAGAACTATTTACCCAATTATCAAAAATCAGGAAACAATGAGTGGAAACAGATTACTATACAGCGAATGCCTGAGGATTTACGAGGTAGAAGAATCATTCATTGAGTCGCTGCGGGATGTGGGATTAATCCATGTGATCGATCAGGACGACGACCGGTTTATAGAATACGACGACCTTTCCGACCTGGAACAATTCATCCGGTGGCATTACGAGATGGATATCAATGTGGCAGGGATTGATGCACTTCGCCATATGTTGGACAGGGTGCGATCGTTGCAATCGGAGATAGAACGGTTAGTCGGTGAGTTGCGGTTTTATAAATCCCTGCAACAATAAAAACAGGAGATAAATCCGCTTTTTTTTCGACATTAATTCCGGTCTCTTACTTTTATACCGACAGCTTTCAGTTGTTGCCAACCCGATTTGTCGGTCAGGCGTATCATAAAATGATAATCACCGGTATCCACATCGTCGGGAACATGGATACTGCTTTCAGCTTGGTAGGAGACCATTCCGTCAGGGATTCGGAAACTCTCATTATAGATAAACGGATTGACCGGTGTTTTCTTTTCATCCGGTTCACAGTCCACATCATCGGTGCTGTGTGAATGATGGTCGAAATTGTTATGGATTTCAATATTATAATTTCCTAACTCCCGGTTATCGGTGAAGAATGCTTTAAATATAAAACTTTCTCCCCTATATACTACATCGCAGGTCAAAGGAAAAGCCGATGCCCCGCTCATGTCGATCTCCGGTTTTTCCATATCGTGATCATCTTCCTGACCGCATGAAAGTAGCAACAAAAGGGCAGTCAGACAAAATAATGCTTTTCGGATCATATATTTTCTTTTTAAATTATAAAGTGGTCTCAAAATAGGAATTTAATTGCTGAAAATAAGTTGTTTGAGATTATTTCCGGACAGAGGGGATTAAAGAGAGGGTGAAATCACATATTGTGATACACCCTCAATTTCTCTATTAGTGATTATGGTCGTGGTCATGCTCGTCATCATGGTCGTGTCCGTCGTCATCGTTTTCGGATGCCGGTTTTATAATCAGTTCGGATTCTGCCATGCCTGTCTGTCCCTCCTGGTCTCTCACAACCAGATGCAGATGATATTCACCTTCCGGTGCTTCGGCAGGGATATCAATGTGCTTATGCAGGGTGGTGCTTTTTAGCCCTTTGGCATCAGTATATACTTCGTGAAATTCGAAATCTCCGTCCTCCTGATGAACTTCTAGCGTGATGCTTTCAATTAACCCTTCAGCTGTGATCTCGGCGTTAATATGGATATCTGAACCAGCATACCCTATTTTGTCGTTCGGGCTGTCATGCCCCGACCCCAGTTCGGTAATCTTGACGCTAGGCGCCAAAGGCTTATCGTTATCATCCTCGCAGGACGAGAAAAACAGTACGTTGGCACTGAGAAGGAGTATCACTCCCAAAAATAATTTTCTTTTCATACGATTTAATTTATTTGTTTACACTATGGTGTATGGAACTCGCTTTCAATCATGTTCCCGGGTGTAATGAATTAAATGCTCGTTTCATACGGATAATTTTTTAATGGTTTATATAAATGATGATTGCTTAACAATCCGGCAAAACGAAGTTTTACCGGGCTATTCATCGTTGCTGTTTTTTTAAAAAGTAAATCCCAACATTGCCGAAATATTTCTTCCCGGTTCGGGTATATCGATCAACCGGTAGAAACCGGTATGGTCGTAATATCTTTTGTCCAGCAGGTTTTGTACCTGCAACCGGAATTTTATGTTGTTATCGTTTAATTGCCAGCTGCGCCCTAATGATAAGTTCAGCAGTTGGTAACCTTCAGTCTTTTCTTCCGGGGGCACGATCCTGTTTTGAGTCCCCGTTATTTTGTATTCCAGCAGTATGTCACCGTCGGTGCCGAGAAATCCTTTGCCGGGCCGGTAACCGATACTGAAATTGGCTGACCAGGGAGGCGAAAAAGGAAGGGAATACCCTTTTTTATCTCCTGAGAGCTGTTCCGCATATAAGTATTCCGATTGTATTCCCAAAGTAATCTGCCGGGTAAGTTGTAATTGTACATCTGTCTCAAAACCGTAGCGGATCACTCGTGCCTGTGCATAATGATACATTTGTAGTCCTTCGTAATATTCAGGCGTGGGATTCAGGTAGATATAATTGGGAAAGTAGTTGAGGAAAGGTTCCAACCGGACTGTTAGCAGGTTGTTTTGCCAACTGATACCCATATCTGCCTGATACGACTCTTCCGCTTTCAGGCTGTTATTTCCCTTCTCATACCTGAATATGTGGTAATTCACCCCGTCTGAACCCAATTCTTTCGGTGTCGGTGCACGAAAGCTCTTGCCTATATTGGCTTTTAACATCCATGCGCCTTGTTGGTAATTCAATCCGGCAGACCAGGTGAAACTGTCGAACTTTTTCCGCAGGTCGGCAGCCCGTTCCTTATATACCGGGTTACCTTGTCCATCCGGTGTCTGGTACCAGTCCCGGTAGCTATCGATATCTATTTTTACTTTGTCGGCACGTACACCCGAACTGATAATTAAGTTATCAGAGATATGGTATCGTCCATAAACAAAGAATCCCATACTGGTAGTACGAAAATCGGGAATTACAAAACCCCATCCCCCTCTTTTGTTATGCTGATGTTCTATGGATAGTCCACCCTGAAAGCTCAACCGGTCCTTCACCGGCATCCTGAGCAGGGTAGATGCGGTATAGGTGTTTTTGTCGAATTGACGTTCCAAAGCATCGGGAGGAACAGGCATATAGCCGTGCGATACCGGTTCGGAGAACTCTTTCCTGAGGTTGTTCTGAAACGCGATATTCCCTTCCCAGGTAATATTCCCGATGCGCCATGCCAAATTATTGACTAACTTGAAATGATTGACCGAGTGATAGGGTAGGTCTATATCCCTAGTAGACCTGTCGTAATCTATATCGGATAGCCTCACTTCCAATCCGTGTGCATCGGCAAAGAACCCGCTTCGGGAATTAATGTTCGAGACTAGTAGGTGGGACCGGAAATTTTCTCCCAAATAACCCAATGTAAACCCCGCATTCCGGTCTCTTCCGGCGGTATTGCGTAGACGACGTTTTTTTAATTGAATATAGTAAGAGTAATACTGTATGCTGTCGGCAGGTACTTTATAATCTGCATAATCCATATAAGTAGCATTGATTTTATAGTACCATTTGTTGATTTTGCCGCCAACTTGCCCCGAAACACCTGCCGACTCGTTGTTGTTCCTGCCGTATAGGTTGATATTGCCCTCTGCCTTTTCTGTGGGAATATAGTTGTTACGCAACTGGATTACTCCGCCAATAGCATCTGAACCATATAAGAGCGACCCCGGCCCTTTTACAATCTCCACTTCATCGACCGAAAACTGGTCTATCTCCAGCCCATGGTCTTCACCCCATTGCTGGCCTTCATGTTTTATACCATTCTCTGTCACGATCATCCGGTTAAAGCCAAGCCCACGGATAGCGGGTTTGGACTGGCCGGATCCTATAGTCATAGCCCTTATCCCCGGAATTTTTTCGAGGGTTTGCATCAGGCTCCCCGAAAAGTTATCTTCTATATAGGATTTATCGACATGAACAATATTCTGTGCCGACTTCATTTGGATATTTCTTGTGCGGTCGCCTCGTACGACCACTTCATCCAGTTCTATAGGGCTTTTCTCCTCTTCCGGAATAACATTGCCTATTGTGTCGGGTTGCTGCGGATTCCACGATAAGTAGTCTGGTTCGGTAACCGTTTGTAAACCTATCGGTTGAGCCGCCGATTTTCCGCACAAAAAAACAAGGGTTAATATGGAAAAGCAAAATTTAATCTGCATCTGTCTGTCATTTGTAAATTGAAAAACTCTGCAAATATACAAAATATTCAATTGCAACAATGATGCAGTTGAATATTTTTTACATAAAATATATGGTTTGTTTCTAAAATAACAGTACTTTCGTAGCAGAATATCATTTGAAGTATTGTTGCATTATGACCGTAGAAGAAATTTTACATGCCCATGATCTGAAGAATACCGGTTGCAGGAAATATATTCTTGGCGAGCTGCTGAAAAGCGAAGTGGCGATGTCGGAAAATGAGTTGAAAGAGTCATATCCTGACCTGTTCGACAGGGTTACCCTGTACCGCACCCTGAAGACGTTGGAAGACCGGGGTATTATCCACCGGATTGTGTTGAACGACAACACGGTGAAATATGCCCTGAACAGGCATCATCATGAAGATGACAATTTCCATTCCCATTTCCATTGTGAGAAGTGCGACGAGGTGTTGTGTTTGGATGGCGTCACTCACTTTGACGCAGAGTTACCGAAAGGCTTTGTCTCCAGGGAGGTGTTTGTTGTTGTGGAAGGATTGTGTGCCGATTGTGTGAAAAAATAGAGAGGCGCATGGTAATCATACACCTCTCTGATTAATTAGTAATATCTGTTCCAGACCTTTTCTCTTCTATTTCTTCGGACTGTTTGTCATATAAAACACTAACGTGCTACCGTTCGTGATGTCTTCATGCGTAATAAATTTCTTATCATACGGCTGCCCGTTCAATTCTATCTTCTCTACATACATGTTCTCTTCTGAAAGATTTTTCGCCTCCATGGTGAAGTATTTCCCGTTGCCTGTATTGATGGTAGCTTTGGGAATCTGCGGTGCGCCGATAATTAATTCGCCGCTCACCGGATCCATGGGGTAGAAACCCATAGCGGAGAACATATACCATGCCGACATCTGTCCGCAGTCGTCGTTACCGATCAACCCGTCCGGTTTGTTCCGGTAGAAATCGGTGGTAATCTGGCGTATCAGCCGCTGAGTTTCTTCCGGCCTGTCGAGAAATGAATAGATATAAGCCACGTGATGGCTTGGTTCGTTGCCGTGCGCGTACTGGCCGATCAACCCGGTAACATCGGATAGAGTACCGGTGGTTTCCTGTGTGGTGTTGAAAAGGTAGTCGAGCACCTTTCCTGCGGCCTCTTTTCCACCCATTAGTTCTATAAGTCCGGGGATATCCTGCATCACGTGCCATGTATATTGCAGTGCGTTGCCTTCCGTGTAATGACCCCCGATCTGTGAGTCGGCGTGCGCCAACTCATAAGGATCGAAAGGAGACAACCATTCGCCTTTGGAATCTTTGGGGCGCATAGTGTTGGTTTCGTTATCAAATAAGTTCCTGTAATATCCGGCACGTTTCATAAAGAATTCGTAGTCTTCCGCCTTTCCTAACTTTTTAGCCATCTGTGCGGCGGCATAGTCGTCAAATCCGCATTCGAGCGTACGGGAAACCGACTCTACTTTGATAAGGTCGTAGGGATAGTAACCGTATTGATCATATATCTCCCAGCCTGATTTGTAATGCCTGCTTTCGGTAATCGATCTTTTGATCTCCCGGTAGGCTTTCTCAGCGTCGAATCCGTCGAATCCTTTGAGGTAAGCGTCCACGATCATGGGGATGGAGTGGTTGCCTATCATGGTGAAGGTCTCTTGTCCCATTAGCGTCCAGATGGGGAGATGCCCCTTCTGTTTGCTGTAATCGACCATAGAATTTACCAGGTCGGCGATGATTTCCGGACTGAGGATGGTGTACATGGGAAAAGCGGCACGGAAGGTATCCCACTGTGAGAGGGTGGAATAGAACTTTCCGGTGGGCGACTGTGTGATCTCGCGGTTAGGCCCCACGTAGCAGCCATCCACATCGGCTATATTATTGGGTTGGATATAGAGGTGGTAGAGTGAAGTGTAGAAATTGACCTTGTCGTCTTCCGTCCCCTCTATCTCCACCCGTGAAAGATAGCTGTTCCAGGCCTTTTTGGCGTCCCGGTGCACTTCGTCGAAATCCCATCCGCTTACTTCTGCCGCAAGGTTTTTCTTTGCACCCTCAACGCTTGTGGTGGACATGGCGATCTTCATTTGCAGGGTAGGATCGTCCTGTATGTCGAAGGTAAGGATATAGCGGGGTGCCTTCTCCCGTGGATCCCGTGATTCGAGCTGTTCCGAAGAGAGGATCGGTTTGTCGAACTCGATAGCGAAATAGTAAGTGCGTTCCACCCATTCGGTGCGGCGGGTATAGCCGGTAATAAGGCGGTCGTTCTCGAAAGTGACCTCATTATCGAGTACGTGGGTGAAGAGTTTATCTTGCGTCCATACCAGCCCGCTTTGAAAGTCGGCCAGCAAATTCGCCGGTTTGTCCTTGGCGAAAGTGTAGCGGTGGAATGCCACATGCGGGGCGGTAGTGATTTCCACACCTACTTCGTTATCGGCCAGCTCCACCGCATAGTAACCGGGAGAAGCTTTTTCCGTAGCCTTGTCGAAACTACTGCTCAGGTCGTCGCGTTTCTCACCGGAGAAAGGTTGCATCAGCAGGTCGCCCAGATCGACACACCCCGTACCGTTCAGCCTGTTCTGCGAAAAGCCGTTGATGCGCTCATCGTCATAGAAATAGCCGGAGCAGTATTCCCATGAGAAATTACCCGTTTCCGGGCCCGGCTGCATCATACCCAACGGATAGGTGGCGCCGGGGAAAGTATGTCCCGTGAAGGCTGTTCCTATAAAGGGGTTTACATATTGAGTAAAATCTTTTTCAGTGTCGCTTTGCTGTGTCTGCATACAGGAAACGACCGGAAGGGCAAGTAACCCAAATAAAATGGGTTTTATTTGTTGGAAAATTTTTGTCATCTGTCTATTAATTTCAATTACCAAATACTAATTACCAATTATCAATTACTTGTCCCGGTTTATCGGGATTGGCACATCATTAAATCATCACTACTTGTCCCGACTTGTCGGGATCAATTAATCCTCTCTTTTTGCGCGTCTGGCTTCCCAAACAAAATAGCCGACCAGTCCGATGAAAGCAATGAGTGCCACGATTTGTGCACCGGTACCGTGAGGATTACTCCATAGATTGGAATTAAGAGCTTCACCATCCCCTGTCAGGAATATGATGAGTGCACCTAATACTCCAAAGAGAGCGGCACCCGCGATGAATCCGGAAGATATCAGGATAGCACGCTGATGGCGTGCATTGGTCAACTGTTTGTCGGCACCTTTTTTATTGATCCAGTGGTTTAGCAGTCCTCCTACGATAAGTGGAGTATTCAACTGGAGGGGGATAAACATGCCGAGTGCAAATGCCAGGGGCGATACACCAAGCCAGTTCACAAGGATAGCGATCACTGCGCCGATACCTAGTAATATCCAACTCACACCACTTCCTGTCATCAGCGGTTCTATGATGGCAGCCATGGCATTGGCCTGCGGGGCTACCATAGGGTTCGGATGCTCAGGAGTGGCTACGAAGCCGTATGCTTCATTCAGGATAAAGATTACTGCACCTACAGTGGCGGCAGAAACAAGCGTTCCGAGAAATTTGTACGATTCCTGTTTTGCAGGGGTAGTCCCAATCCAGTAACCGATCTTCAGGTCGGTGACAAAACCCCCGGCCATAGAAAGTGCAGTACAGACAATGCCACCAATGATCAGCCCGCTCACCATTCCCTGCCAGCCTTCCAGGCCTACGGCAACAAGGATTACCGATGAGAGGATCAACGTCATCAGCGTCATTCCTGATACAGGGTTAGTCCCCACAATGGCAATGGCATTGGCAGCCACGGTGGTGAACAGGAATGAGATAACGGTGATGGCAATCAGGGCTACAATGGCCTGTATAAGTGTAATCTTTACTCCGATGAGCAGAAAGATAAATACGGCGATAAGCGTGAGGAACAGGAATAACATCACGAATGACATCTTCAGGTCCCGGTTTGTACGCTTTATATCCGTTCCCACAGCACCAGTGGCCACTTTCTTACCGACTGCCAGTTTAAAAGCGCTGCCGATCACACCGGCCGATTTGATGATCCCGATAATACCTGCCATTGCAATGGCACCGATACCGATCGGACGTACATATTCTGCAAATATTGCTTCAGCCGACAGGGCGACAAACGGATTGACACCACCACTCATGGCTGCCGTCAACGCACCGATCTCATTTACCAGCGGGATCAGTACCAGCCAGGAAAGTAGTGAACCTACAACGATGATCAGCGCGAAACGTAATCCTACCAGATATCCGAAACTGAAAATGAGGGCGCTCACGTTGAATTTAAGCACCATCTTGAACTTTTCGGCCATCATGGCTCCGGCCGGGATAATACGTGTGGTAATCTCTTCACTCCAAAGGCGGAAAGCAGAGAAACAGAAATCGAATAATCCCCCGATAAGTCCACTGGTGATCAATAATTTTGCTTTGTTTCCACCTTTTTCCCCGGTCATCAGTATCTCGGTGGTTGCCGTAGCTTCAGGAAATGGTAATTTCCCGTGCATATCTTTTACGAAATACTTACGGAAAGGGATAAGGAAGAGAATTCCCAGGAATCCTCCCAATAGCGATGAAAAAAAGATCTGCCAGAAGTTGATCTGAATGTCGGGATATTTGGCTTGCAGGATATAAAGCCCCGGAATAGTGAAGACCGCTCCGGCGACAATCACTCCCGACGATGCCCCAATAGACTGGATAATGACATTCTGTCCCAACGCATTCTTTCGGCGGAATGCCGCTGATGCTCCTACGGCAATGATGGAGATGGGGATGGCAGCCTCGAAAACCTGGCCGATTTTCAAACCTGAATAGGCTGCTGCAGCCGAAAAGATGACTGCCATTAATAATCCCATCCCTATTGACCATGGAGTTACTTCCGTCACCGGCCTGTCAGAGGGAAGTACCGGCTTGTACTCTTCGCCCGGTTTTAATTCCCGATATGCATTCTCGGGCAATTCTGTAATTTTCTTTTCTTCTGATTCCATATATTTAATGTGCTAGTGTGCCAATATGCCAGCCAGTCCCGATAAACCGGGACAAGTAGTGGCAATGAGATTTAATTGATTGGATGACTTAACGATCCAATAATTTGATGATGAATTGAAACAACGTTTGGCGGAGCCAAAATCGACGTAGTCAAATACTGTTGCCGAATTTTTTGCCGAAAATACAAAAAAATATGTGAAAGGAGCCCCTATTTTCGTAACTTTGTCGAAATTGAATATAATCATCAATCCTCAAATCCAACATCCCATATTTTAAAATGGATTATATTTGTATTTCTAAATTATAAGACAAGATCGATGAAAAAAATTCTTTGTAAGGTTATACTAACAATAATTATTGTGATGACAAGTGTTGTGACGGTATCTGCGCAGCACTTTACATTGGAAAACCTGTTGGGAAATGAATTCCTTCCCCGTGGTATAAGGCCGATGGTATCGTCGGAAGATGGAATGCATTATTACCAGGCTGACCCACAGCAGACGGCAGTGATCAAATATGCATATGCCACCGGTGAAGCGGTGGATACCCTGTTTAACACACGTACGGCTCGAAACTGCACCTTCGACAGTTTTCAGGGATTTTTGGTAAGTCCCGATGAGAACCGGGTACTGGTATACCGCGACAGGGAACAGGTCTATCGCCACTCCTTCCGTGCCAATTACTATTATCATGACGTACGTCGCAACATGGTGAGGAAGCTCTCGGAACATCCCTCGAAACAGATGATCCCTACTTTTTCTCCTGATGGAAAAATGGTTGCCTACGTGATAGAAAATAATATATGGCTGACAAAGTTCGACTTTGATACCGAATCGCAAGTGACAAAAGATGGTGAATGGAACAAAGTAATCAACGGGGCGACCGACTGGGTATATGAGGAAGAGTTCGGGATAACCCGGCTGATGGAGTTTTCGCCTGATAACAATCTGTTGGCTTTTGTGCGCACCGACGAGTCAGCTGTGAAAGAATTTTCTTTCCAGACTTTTAATAAGCAGTTGTATCCCGATTTTTATCGGTTTAAATATCCCAAGGCGGGGGAGAGTAATTCCACTGTGGAATGCCGTGTGTTCGATATTGCGGCACGTACCACACGCACTTTGGATGTGCCGCTGGAGGAAAATGGTTATATAGCACGTATCAAGTTCACACACGATCCCGATCAATTGGCGGTGATGACACTGAACAGAGACCAGAACCGGTTCGACATGTATTTTACAAGCCCCCGTTCCACGGTTTCAAAATTGGTGTTGAGGGAAGAGAATAAATATTATATCGATTCTGAATGGCTCAATTCGATCCATTTCTTAAAAGACCGTTTTATTTACGTATCAGAAAAAGATGGTTATAGCCATATTTATATTTACGGTCTTTCAGGTACGCTGCAAAAACAACTTACTACCGGTAACTACGACGTGACAGCGCTTTTGGCCGTGGACGGGCAAACGGAAACGGTCTTCTATGAAGCTGCCGATGAGTCGCCCATAAGGCGCAATATATATAAGGTGAACATTAACAAGGGGCAACCCCAAAAATTGTCGCAGCAGGGGGGATATAACAGCGCCTCTTTCAGCGGACAGGGCAAGTATTTTGTAAATCGCTGGTCAGATGCTGAAACCCCCACTGTGATTACCTTGCACGATGCAAATGGAAAGCAATTGCGCATTCTGGAAGATAACCAGTCAGTCCGGGCCAAAGTGGCGGCCGCTCAGTTTCCCAAAAGAGAATATGTTACTGTGACGGCTGCCGATGGTATAACACGTCTGAACGGATGGATATTGAAACCCTATAATTTTGATCCTACCCGAAAATATCCTGTGGTGATGATCCAGTACAGCGGCCCCAATTCGCAACAAGTCTTAGACCGGTATAGTGCCGATTGGTATTATGCATTGCTGAATGAAGGCATTATAGTGGCTTGCGTAGATGGTAGGGGAACAGGCGCACGGGGTGAAGAGTTTCGTAAGGGTACCTATATGAATTTGGGGATTAAAGAGTCGGACGACCAGATTGCCGCTGCGCGTTACCTTGCCTCATTGCCTTATATCGATGCAAAGGGTATTGGTATTTGGGGATGGAGCTACGGGGGATACACCGTGCTGATGAGTATGAGTCGTGGAAACGGAACCTTTAAAGCGGGAGTGGCCATAGCGCCGGTAACCGACTATCGTTTCTATGATACTATCTACACCGAGCGATTTATGCGTACGCCGCAGCAGAATAAACAAGGATACGATAATGGATCGCCTATTGCACTTGCAGGCCGGTTGGAAGGTAATCTCTTGCTGGTACACGGTACGGCTGATGATAACGTCCATTTTCAGAACTCTGTGGAATATTCGCGTGCATTGATTGAGGCCGGTAAACATTTCGACATGTTTTTCTTTCCGGATAAAGATCATTCTATCAGAGGCGAAAATACAAGGAAATACCTTTATGAAAAGGTGATCGGTTATTTCAAACAGAATTTGAAGTAACCATCTCTTGTTAATTATTCAGGGATTTGTTGCCGGATGGTTTATAACTGTCCGGCAACGTTTTCGTTAAGCAATACGAACAGAAGACAATCTTGTTTGTATTATATGACGTTGCGAGAATTGAAAATCGGGGAGCGAAGGCGACTCAATTAACAATCGGGGAGCGAAGGCGACTCAAAACGCCTAATCGGATTGAACGTTTTTATGTCTAAACAAAAAGGCCGTTTTGTTGTTATTATTGGGTGCGTTCAGATAGTGTGTGTGCGAAATAAGGTTATGCAAAGAGTATTAAGGAATCCGGCATTAGGACTTATGTCGATGTTTATTTTTTCAATTCTGATATTGTATGTGGATTCCCGCATCGCTACCGGAATTGCATTGGCATTGTCTGTAACGGGATATATTGCAGTAAAAAAGTATAGCCGCCTTATCTATGATATTTCCATTATTACATTTGCAGTTGCATTATTATTCTCTTTTACCGTCTTCCCGAAATTGCCTCCCTTTAACCGGTTCGCCATTGTGGAGATCATTTTTGTGATATCCCTTATCATTATGCGCCTTTCGAGAGGGAAGATTATTACCCGGGTGGCAAAGGGGCGTAACATAATGTTGAAGAATTATCTGAAAGAGTCACTGAGAGTATCCTTTCAGACGCAATACGGATTATCGATCCATCTTCTTCTTGTATTGGCTTTTTACCTCTTCGATGCTGCAGAGCTGCGCTTTGTGAGTAGTGCAGCCATGGTGGTATTGTGTCAGATTATCATGCTGGTGATCATGATTATGGAAACAGCCCGGTTATACATCCTTGATAAGAAATTGTTTCAGGAAGAGTGGTTGCCCGTGGTGACGGAAAAGGGAGATGTGACGGGGAAAGTGGCGAAGTCGATCACCAAAAACCTGAAGAATAAGTTCATGCATCCGGTGGTTCGCCTGGCGTTGATCTACAAAGGAAGAATTTACCTGCAGGCGCGGGATCAGGACCGGCTGTTGAATCCCGGAAAGCTGGATTATCCGTTTGAGAAATATATGCAATTCAACGACAAAGTGGATGAAACTTTGCGGAATAGTATCAGAAAAGAATGCGGGGGTAACGATATTCCTCTGCGTTTTTTGTTGAAATATACATTTGAAAATGAAATAACCAAACGCCTGGTATTTCTCTATGTGTCCGTTATTGAAGATGAAGCGGTTTTCAACAGCCTGCATTTGCAAGGAGGAAAATTATGGACAGCTTCACAGATTGAAGATAATATGGGAACCGAAATTTTCTCCGAGTGCTTCGAATTGGAATATGAATACCTGAAAAACACGGTCTTGCTGGCACACCAATTCCTGAATAATAGCAAATAGGCATAAATTTTTCAAATCTCCTGTAACTTTTTGGTGGTTCGCC
The DNA here is from genome assembly GCF_034331125.1 of Proteiniphilum sp. NCBI lineage: Bacteria > Pseudomonadati > Bacteroidota > Bacteroidia > Bacteroidales > Dysgonomonadaceae > Proteiniphilum > Proteiniphilum sp. The sequence goes on along the minus strand of NZ_JAXQGC010000049.1, from coordinate 32,447 downwards.
CGTCATTATACAATGAACATTGATTCTTTCCATACCGTCATCCTCCCCCTGAAAGACAAACTCTTCAGGCTAGCATACGGCATTGTAAGAGAACAGGCTGAGGCTGAGGATATCCTGCAGGATGTGCTCCTGAAACTCTGGAGTAAGAGGGATGAATGGAATTATATAGAGAATCTCGAAGCTTACTGTTTCAGGGTTACCAAGAATACGGCACTGGATAGGTTGGCTTCCATGGCTGTCCGAAAAACCGGAGTGATCGATCCCGAAAAAGAGAATCTCTTTTTTGTTGACAATCGTTCTCCGCATACAGAAATGGAGAGAAAGGAACAACGCTCGGCCATTGACCAGAGCATTGGAATGCTTTCGGAAAATCAACGGTTGGTTTTCACTCTTAGGGAGATCGAAGGGATGAGTTACCGGGAGATAGCTGAAGCGCTTGCTATCAGTGAAGATCTGGTGAAAATAAGCCTTCACAGGGCAAGACAAAAAATGAAAGAAATATTATCGGTATATCATAAAGATGAATAGTGAAAAGATGAATAGTGAAAAGATAAATAGTCTATTAGAAAAATACTGGAACTGTGAAACATCAGTACAGGAAGAGAAGGAACTGCAAACGTTTTTCTCGGGCAACAGTGTGCCTGAAGAACTCCGGCAATACGTCCCTCTCTTTTCTTATATAAAGGATGAGCAGTCCATTTCGCTGAGCGACGGTTTCAGCGAAAGGCTGCAGAATGCCTTCGGGGTGGAAGGGGAAGGGAAAGAGCGCTATATCACTATTCGTATTTTTAGGCCTTTGTTGCGTATAGCGGTCTCCGTTTTACTTGTGGTAGGGATGGGTGTAAGTTTCTACTTCATCTCCAAGCAGGATAACCGCCCGCAGTTTGTGGAAACATTCGAAGACCCCAATGCTGCCATGCAACATGCTGCTTACGCACTTGAGAAATTGTCGCATGCACTGCGTAAAAGTGAAACGGCCTCGGTGGAAACCATCCAATTTATCGATGATCTGGATATTGATTGGATTGCCATCGACTCATTAAACAAAGACAATCCGGTTGAAATAGATAGTGTGGAGAGCGAAGAGTGAAGAACTGGAAAGTTAAGAATAAAGAATAAAATTGGTAATTAGTCAGTGGTAATTAGTCAGTGGTAATTAGTCAGTGGTAATTAGTCAGTGGTAATTTGTCATTAGTAATTAGTAATTTGTCAGAATAAGGTAATAATATGAGAATAATATTAGGAATAATGTTTTCCTTCCTTCTTCCGGGAGCCCTCTTCGCCGATAATTTTGTGTCGGTATTTATGGAAAGATGTGCTGAAGACGAGAGGCCGCTAAGCAATATAAACATCGGTAGGACAATGCTTGATAAGATGGCTGCTAATAGCGATGATGAGGAATTGAAGAATACATTCAAAGAGTTGAATAGCATTCGTATGATAAACTCCGACAATGTAGAGGACTCTAAATATTATTTTAAAAAAGCAAATGAACTGATCAAGGAGTCATTCTATGATTATGACGAGGCCGTCTCTGTAAGCGAAATGGGATCTAAGATCTCTGTTTGGGTAAAGAGGCAGGGAGAGGAAAGGCAGGATCTTATACTCATCGCCCTCGATAATGACGGGAAATTATCCATCATTACTGTTTCGGGAAAGATCGATTTCAATTCCATATCCAAATTGTCGGGATCACTACGGAACGGGCAACAATTTCCCTGACGATGATTGGCTACTAATCAGCCAATAGTATAATGTCTCAAAAAATAATGTTTCTGATTTTTAAACATACATTAATGGTCTTTTTAAAATAACTTTTTTCTTTTTTATATTTAAACGATGAGCAGGCAGCCGAGCGTGAGTTTAGCTGCCTGTTGCTATATTTCCCTGTTTGCAGTTTGCAGGTGAACTGATTTTTTTCAAAAACTTAAAGAAACACTTGCACATCTGATTGATTATTTGTAATTTTGTGCCGTTTTTCATGTGAAAGGAATGGTTATTGGATGATAATCAAGGTATTAATATTATGCCATAACGTGAAAGGCAAGTGAGACAGTTAATTATTAAAAAACTGAAATAGAAAAAAGAAAGCAGAAGATGCCTACAATTCAACAATTAGTAAGAAAAGGACGTACCACACTTACGGAGAAAAGCAAATCGCCTGCTCTGGACTCTTGTCCGCAGCGTCGTGGTGTTTGTGTGAGAGTGTATACCACTACTCCGAAAAAACCAAACTCGGCAATGAGAAAGGTGGCTCGTGTACGTTTGACCAACTCGAAGGAAGTGAATGCATACATCCCGGGAGAAGGACACAACCTGCAAGAGCACTCTATCGTGCTGGTGCGTGGAGGACGTGTGAAAGACCTTCCAGGTGTGCGTTATCACATTGTGCGTGGTACTTTGGATACTGCCGGCGTAAACGGTCGTACCCAAAGAAGATCGAAGTACGGGGCTAAACGGCCTAAACCGGGCGCTAAACCGGCTGTAGCAGGTAAGAAAAAATAATTAAAAAATGTCGAATCGCTGTTGAATTTTTGGGATACGCTATTTTATGAAGGGTTGAGTAAATAAATTCGGAGGAGTTTGTTGAAGACTTTGCAAAGGCAACCAAACAACACAAATTTTTTAAGCAATGAGAAAAACTAAACCTAAAAAAAGACAGGTTCTTCCTGATCCTGTTTATGGTGATGTAAGGGTGACAAAGTTTGTTAACCACCTTATGTATGACGGTAAGAAAAGTATCTCCTACGATATATTCTATACCGCATTGGAGAATGTAAAGGCTAAATTGCCGAATGAAGAAAAACCGGCTCTCGAGATATGGAAAGCCGCTCTCGATAATATAACCCCCCAAGTGGAAGTAAAGTCTCGCCGTGTGGGCGGAGCTACATTCCAGGTTCCTACTGAAATCAGACCGGAAAGAAAAGAATCCGTTTCAATGAAGAACCTCATTCTTTATGCTCGCAAAAGAGGAGGAAAGACGATGGCTGATAAGTTGGCTGCCGAAATTGTAGATGCTTACAACAACCAGGGTGGTGCTTACAAACGTAAAGAAGATATGCACAGAATGGCAGAGGCGAACCGTGCTTTTGCCCATTTCAGATTTTAATTTAGATAGAAGGTAAAAAAGATGGCTAAGGGTTCAAAAGAAGCATTACAATTCACTCGTAACATTGGTATCATGGCTCACATCGATGCCGGCAAGACTACCACCTCCGAGCGTATCCTGTTTTATACGGGGTTGACGCACAAGATCGGGGAGGTGCATGACGGCGCCGCGACCATGGACTGGATGGAACAGGAGCAGGAGCGTGGTATCACCATTACTTCCGCTGCTACCACCACGAGCTGGAAATATGATGACAAAACATATAAAATCAATCTGATTGACACCCCGGGACACGTTGACTTCACCGTAGAGGTAGAACGTTCGCTGCGTGTACTCGACGGAGCGGTTGCTGCGTTTTGCGCCGTAGGTGGCGTGGAGCCGCAGTCGGAGACTGTGTGGCGTCAGGCAGACAAATATAAGGTGCCCCGTGTAGGTTACGTCAACAAGATGGACCGTTCGGGTGCTAATTTCTTTGACGTGGTACGTCAGGTAAAAGAGATGTTGGGCGCCACGGCATGTCCCATCCAGATACCTATCGGATCGGAAGAGACTTTCAAGGGAGTGGTCGACCTGGTTACTATGAAAGCGCTCTACTGGCACGATGAAACTATGGGAGCCGACTACGATGTAGTGGATATCCCCGCCGATTTGCTGGATGAAGCCAACGAGTGGCGTGAGAAGATGCTTGAAATCGTGGCAGAGTGCGACGACCAGTTGATGGAGAAATATTTCGACGATCCTTCTACTATTACTGAAGATGAGATCAGGGCAGCTATCAGAAAAGGTACGCTGGCAATGCAGATCAATCCTATGATTTGCGGATCATCCTTCAAGAACAAAGGGGTACAGACATTGCTCGATGCTGTTTGTGCTTACCTGCCCAGCCCGGTCGATACAGAGGCTATTACCGGTACAGATCCGAGAGATCCGGACAAAGAACTGGTACGTCATCCCGATCCGTCGGAACCAATGTGTGCATTGGCTTTTAAGATCGCAACCGACCCCTATGTAGGCCGTCTTTGCTTCTTCCGTGTTTATTCGGGAGAACTCGATGCCGGTTCATATGTGTACAACACCCGTTCCGGCAAGAAAGAGCGTATCTCACGTCTCTTCCAGATGCATTCCAACAAACAGAATCCTAAAGACTTTATCGGAACCGGAGATATCGGTGCCGGTGTAGGTTTTAAAGATATCCGCACGGGAGATACCCTTTGCGACGAAAATCATCCCATTATCCTGGAAGCGATCGATTTCCCGGATCCGGTGATCGGCATCGCGGTAGAACCCAAAACGCAGAAGGATTTGGACAAACTTTCCACCGGGCTGGCTAAGCTGGCGGAAGAAGATCCTACCTTTACTGTGAAAACTGATGAAGATACGGGACAGACTGTGATCTCAGGTATGGGTGAACTTCACCTGGAGATTATTATCGACCGTTTGAAACGTGAGTTCAAGGTAGAAGCCAACCAGGGTCGTCCGCAGGTATCTTACAAGGAAGCCATCACCAAACCGGTTGAATTGCGTGAAACCTATAAGAAACAGACCGGTGGTCGTGGTAAGTATGCCGATATGATCGTGCGTGTGGAACCGGCCGACAAGGATTTCGAAGGCGAATTGCAGTTTGTAGATGAAGTGAAGGGTGGTAACATTCCGAAAGAATATATCCCCTCTATCCAGAAAGGATTCCAGCGTGCAATGAAAAACGGTGTACTTGCCGGTTACGCGTTGGATAAACTGAAAGTGACAGTGATCGACGGTTCGTATCACCCGGTAGACTCCGATCAGCTCTCGTTCGAGATCTGTGCTATGCAGGCTTTCAAATCTGCAGCAGAAAAAGCAGGTCCGGTATTGCTCGAGCCGATCATGAAAGTAGAGGTGGTGACCCCCGAAGAAAGCATGGGTGATGTGATTTCCGACCTGAACAAGCGTCGCGGACAAGTGGAAGGGATGGAATCGAACCGTTCCGGGGCACGTGTGGTGAAAGCCAAAACGCCGATGTCTGAAATGTTCGGTTACGTAACCTCTTTGCGTACCATCACTTCGGGACGCGCCACATCCACTATGTCGTTCTCGCACTTTGAAGAGGTTTCTTCTTCTATTGCAAGACAGGTATTGACGGAAGTGAAAGGCCGTGTAGATTTGATCAAGTAATAAACATTTTACGCAACATATTTTATGAGCCAAAAAATCAGAATTAAACTGAAGTCTTACGATTACAGCCTGGTGGACAAGTCTGCCGAGAAGATCGTAAAAACCGTAAAAGCTACGGGTGCAGTGGTAAGTGGTCCAATTCCGTTGCCTACGCACAAGCGTATTTTTACCGTGAACCGCTCCACGTTCGTCAACAAGAAGTCGCGCGAGCAGTTCGAACTGGCCTCTTTCAAGAGACTCATCGATATCTACAGCTCAACGGCCAAAACCGTAGATGCCCTGATGAAACTTGAGTTGCCCAGTGGTGTGGAAGTAGAAATCAAAGTCTGATAGTGAAGAACTAAAAACTAAGAATTAATAGTGAAGAATTAAGATTCAAGATGAAATCGTGAAATCTCGAAATCGTGAAATTACAAATCTTGAATTTTGAATCTTGAATTTTCTTAGGAACGAGCGCAGAAACAAATGAGTTTGTATTATGCCGAGTGACGACAGAAAATGGACGTAGTCCAATCTTGAATTAATAAATTAAAAACGAGAGAAATGCCAGGATTATTAGGAAGAAAAATCGGAATGACATCCGTTTTCAGTGCCGAGGGGAAAAATATCCCATGCACTGTTATCGAAGCAGGTCCTTGCGTGGTGACTCAGGTGAAGACCGTTGAAAAAGACGGTTACGATGCTATTCAGCTCGGGTTTGAAGACAAGAAAGACAAGCATACCCCCAACGCTGAGAAAGGGCATTTTAAGAAAGCCGGAGTAAGCCCCAAGAGACACTTGGCCGAGTTCAAAGGTTTTGGAAACGAGTACAAAGCCGGATCCGAGATCAAAGTAGATCTTTTCAATGATACCGTCTATGTAGACGTGATCGGGAAATCGAAAGGAAAAGGATTCCAGGGAGTAGTGAAACGCCACGGTTTCGGTGGTGTAGGCCAGTCGACTCACGGTCAGCACAACAGGTTGCGTGCTCCCGGGTCAATCGGGGCATGTTCCTATCCCGCGAAAGTATTCAAGGGAACCCGTATGGCCGGACAGATGGGTAACGAGCGGGTAACCGTTCAGAACCTGCAGGTGATCAAAGTAATTCCCGAACACAATCTTTTGCTTATAAAAGGTTCTATTCCGGGAAGTAAAGGTTCAATCGTAGCAATAGAGAAATAAAATGGAATTAAGCGTATATAATATCAAAGGAGAGGTAACAGACAAGAAGGTGACACTCGACGATTCCATTTTCGGGATTGAACCCAATGACCATGTTATCTGGTTGGATGTAAAGCAATATATGGCCAACCGGCGTCAAGGTACGCACAAATCGAAAGAGAGAAGTGAAATTGCAGGAAGTACGCGCAAGCTGATCCGTCAGAAAGGTAGCGGTGGTGCCCGTCGCGGTGATATCAAATCGCCCGTGCTGGTAGGTGGAGGCCGTGTATTTGGCCCCAAACCGCGTGATTACAGCTTCAAGGTAAATAAAAAGGTGAAAGCATTGGCACGTAAATCGGCCCTCTCACTGAAGGCGAAAAACAACGCCATCGTAGTGGTGGAAGATTTCACTTTTGATACCCCTAAGACCAAGCAGTTCGTGGAGTTGACAAAGAATCTGCAACTCGCTGATAAAAAGCTACTTTTCATTTTGCCGAATCAAAATAAAAACGTATATTTGTCGGCCCGAAATTTGGGCGGTATCAATGTGGTAACAGCTTCTGACATAAATACATACAAAATTATGGATTGCGCCAGTCTGGTGATGATGGAATCATCGGTAGCTGTAATTGATAACCTGTTTAAAGCATAAGGAGAATAGAAATGAGTGTAATAGTAAAACCCATATTCACAGAGAAACAAACCGCATTAACGGATAAATTCGAGAACCGTTACGGTTTTATTGTGGAGCCTTCTGCTAATAAGGTTGAAATTAAAAATGCCGTTGAAGCGCTTTATAATGTACATGTGGAAAGCGTGAATACGATGAAGTATGATGGTAAGCTGAGAAGCCGGTATACAAAATCGGGCGTTGTGCAGGGACGTACCTCTTCATACAAGAAAGCAATCGTCACCTTGAAGAAAGGTGAAACAATCGATTTATTTAGCAATATCTAAAAGTAATGGCAATACGTAAATTAAAGCCCACAACACCGGGGCAAAGACACAAGATTATCGGTTCATTTGAAAAGATCACTGCAAGTGTACCGGAGAAATCTCTTGTAGTTGGTAAGAGAGCGTCGGGCGGCCGTAATAACCAGGGTAAGATGACCGTGGGATATATTGGTGGCGGACACAAGAGACGTTTCAGGGTTATCGATTTCAAGAGAACAAAAGATGGTATCCCGGCCGTAGTAAAAAGCATAGAGTACGATCCCAACCGTTCGGCACGCATCGCGTTGCTGTATTATGCCGACGGAGTGAAAACGTATATCCTCGCGCCCAACGGCCTTGAAGTAGGAACCTCAGTGATGTCGGGGCCGTCAGCGGCTCCTGAAGTTGGAAATGCACTCCCCTTGTCGGTTATTCCCATCGGTACGGTAATTCATAACATTGAATTGCGTCCGGGACAAGGGGCAAAGATGGCACGCTCTGCCGGAACGTTTGCACAATTGGTATCCCGCGAAGATAAATACGCGATTATCAAGATGCCTTCCGGTGAAGTTCGCAAAATTTTGTCGGCATGTAAAGCTACTATTGGAAGTGTTGGTAATTCGGACCATGCTCTGGAACAATCAGGTAAAGCCGGCCGTTCTCGTTGGCTCGGACGTCGTCCCCGCACCCGTGGTGTGGTGAAAAACCCGGTCGATCACCCGATGGGTGGTGGAGAAGGTCGCGCGTCGGGAGGCCATCCCAGATCAGCCAAAGGCTTATACGCAAAGGGCTTGAAAACAAGAGCGCCTAAAAAACATTCTTCGAAATACATCGTAGAGAGAAGAAAAAAGAAGTAATCTGATTAATTAATAAACAACTATGAGCAGATCATTAAAGAAGGGTCCGTATATCAATCTGAAATTAGAGAAAAAAGTGAACGCCATGAATGAGAGCGGCAAGAAAACCGTAATCAAGACCTGGGCGCGCGCTTCGATGATATCACCTGATTTTGTGGGACACACCATTGCCGTACACAACGGGAATAAATTCATTCCTGTATATATCACGGAAAACATGGTGGGACATAAGCTTGGCGAATTTGCCGTGACCCGCACATTCCGCGGCCATGCAGGCAACCGCAAGAAATAAGATCAGGGCGCTTAACGAAATAAAAAACAGAAAAAGAGATGAGTGCTAGAAAAAGAATATCAGCCGAACAAAGAAAACAAGAGCGTAAAGAGGTTTCTTTCGCGGTGTTGAAAAACGTTCCCAGTTCGCCCCGTAAAATGCGTTATGTAGCAGATATGGTACGCGGCATGGAAGTGTTTAAAGCACTGGGCGTTTTGAAATTCTCCAACAAAGAGGCATCGGGCAAGGTTGAGAAACTGTTGCTCTCGGCCATCGCTAACTGGGAACAGAAGAACGAACGTAAAGCCGAAACCGGCGAATTGTATATTAAGACCATATCCGTGGATGAAGGTGCTACGCTGAAGAGACTTCGTCCTGCACCGCAGGGACGCGGATACAGGATTCGCAAACGCTCCAATCACGTGACGATTGTGGTAGATACATTCAAGAAAGAAGAACAAGAACAAAACTAAGAAGATGGGACAAAAAGTAAATCCGATAGCAAATCGTTTAGGGATCATCAAGGGATGGGACTCTAACTGGTACGGCGGAAATAATTATGGCGATATTTTGCTGGAAGATAGCAAGATCCGTCAATATTTGAACACCCGTCTTGCCAAGGCAAGTGTATCCCGCATCGTGATTGAGAGAACATTGAAACTCGTGACGATCACAATTTGTACGGCCCGCCCCGGTATCATTATCGGTAAAGGTGGCCAGGAGGTCGACAAATTGAAGGAAGAATTGATGAAGATCACCGATAAAGATATCCAGATCAATATATTTGAGATCAAGAAACCCGAACTCGACGCCGTAATCGTTGCCAATAACGTAGCGCGCCAGATCGAAGGTAAGATCGCGTATCGCCGTGCCGTGAAGATGGCCATCGCTTCCACCATGCGGATGGGGGCAGAAGGGATCAAAATCCAGGTGTCGGGCCGTTTGAACGGTGCTGAAATGGCTCGTTCGGAAATGTACAAGGAAGGAAGAACGCCTCTCCATACTTTCCGTGCCGACATTGATTATGCACAGGCGGAAGCACTTACCAAAGTGGGTCTGATCGGTGTTAAAGTATGGATTTGCCGTGGTGAGGTGTATGGTAAGAAAGACCTGGCACCTTCTTTTGCCACTTCCAAGGAAAACCGGGCCAATAGCGGTGGCAACCGTGGCGGCAACCGTCCCGAAGGAGGCGGCAGAGGCGGTAGACGCAGAAGAAATAAAAACAATGCTTAATTGAAGAAAATATGTTACAGCCAAAGAAAACAAAATTCAGAAGACAGCAGAAAGGCCGTATGAAAGGCAATGCCGGACGGGGCAACCAGCTGGCGTTTGGCTCTTTCGGGATAAAATCACTGCAATCTAAATGGATTACCGGACGCCAGATTGAAGCTGCGCGTATCGCCGTAACACGCTATATGCAGCGTCAGGGACAGGTTTGGGTACGTATTTTCCCCGATAAGCCTATCACCAAAAAGCCTGCTGAAGTACGTATGGGTAAAGGTAAAGGTAATCCTGAAGGATACGTGGCGCCTGTTACTCCCGGAAGAATCCTCTTTGAGATAGAAGGTGTACCTTTCGATGTGGCAAAGGAGGCTTTGCGTTTAGCGGCTCAGAAATTGCCGGTTACCACTAAATTTGTGGTGAGAAGAGATTATATTTATGAGCAAAAATCGTAAGGCGAGATGAAGAAACTAGAAGAATTAAAAGAATTATCCGATAAAGATCTGAAAGAAAGATTGGATGCTGAAGTGATCGCGCTCACACAGTTGCGTATCAACCACACCATTACTCCTCTCGACAATTCAGGCTCATTAAAGGAGAAGCGCAGGAACATTGCCCGTATCCATACCGAGTTGCGTGCAAGAGAGTTGAAAAATGATCAATAAATGACAGAATGGAAACGAGAAATTTAAGGAAAGAAAGAATCGGGGTCGTTTTCAGTAATAAGATGGATAAAACCGTCACTGTTGCTGTAAAATGGAAAGAGAAACACCCTATATATGGGAAGTTCGTTAATAAAACGAAGAAATTTCACGCCCATGATGAGAAGAACGACTGTAACATCGGTGATACGGTGCGTATAATGGAAACCCGTCCTTTGAGCAAAACGAAGAGATGGAGAGTGGTTGAAGTAATGGAAAGGGCCAAGTAAGATGATACAACAAGAATCAAGATTAACAGTAACCGACAACAGTGGAGCCAAAGAAGCGCTCTGTATCCGTGTTCTGGGTGGTACCGGAAGACGTTATGCATCGGTAGGGGATGTGATTGTTGTAGCTATCAAGAGCACAATCCCTTCGAGTGATATTAAGAAAGGCGCTGTATCAAAAGCGATCATCGTCCGTACGAAAAAGGAGATCCGTCGTGCCGACGGTTCATATATCCGTTTCGACGACAATGCCTGCGTTCTTTTGAACAATGCCGGAGAGTTGAGGGCCAGCCGTATTTTCGGTCCGGTTGCCCGTGAGTTGCGTGCGACGAACATGAAGATCGTTTCCTTGGCTCCCGAAGTATTATAATCTATTAATCAATCACAGGCAATGAGTAAATTACATATAAAGAAAGGCGATACGGTTTACGTCAATTCCGGCGAAGACAAAGGAAAGACCGGCCGCGTGCTTAAGGTTTTGGTAAAAAAGAACCGCGCCGTGGTAGAGGGAGTAAACATGGTATCGAAACATACCAAACCCAACGCCCAGAATCCGAACGGAGGGATTGAGAAGAAAGAGGCATCGGTGCACATCTCAAACCTGAACCCGGTAGATCCTAAAACCGGTAAACCTACCCGCGTTGGACGGAAAGAAAACAGTAAAGGCAAATTGGTTCGTTACGCTAAAAAATCTGGGGAGGAGATTAAATGAGTACTACAACATACGAAGTAAGCTTAAAGAAAGATTATAAAGAGCGTATTGTCCCTGCGCTGGTGAAAGAATTCAACTACACCACCGTGATGCAGGCTCCCAGACTGGAGAAGATCGTAATCAACCAGGGATTGGGAATCGCAGTGGCCGACAAGAAGATCATCGAAACGGCTATCAACGAACTGACTGCCATTACCGGCCAGAAGGCGGTAGCTACAGTGTCACGCAAGGATATCTCGAACTTCAAACTGCGTAAAAAAATGCCTATCGGCGTGCGGGTAACACTGCGTCACGATAAGATGTACGAATTCCTCGAAAGACTGGTGCGCGTGGCATTGCCCCGTATCCGTGACTTCAAAGGGATTGACGCCAAACTCGACGGAAGAGGTAATTATACGTTGGGTATCCAGGAGCAGATCATCTTTCCGGAAATCAACATCGACAATATTAGCCGTTTACTGGGGATGAATATTACATTCGTTACCACTGCTGCTACCGACGAAGAGGGATACGCCCTTCTGAGAGAATTCGGATTACCGTTTAAAAATGCACAAAAATCGCAATAAGCTAAATGAGCATAGGGCAAGTTTACTTGAATGTTTTCGATAAGCGAGCACAGAGGCAAAACAAGTTTTGACTATGTCGAGTGCAGAAAACAACTAAATTTACTTGAACTATGCCATAGCGAGTGATTGACTAAATGAAATTGAAAAAAATCAGTAGATAATGGCAAAAGAATCAATGAAAGCCCGCGAGGTGAAGAGAGCCAAGATGGTTGCCCGTTATGCCGAAAAAAGAGAGAAATATCTGGCAGAAGGTAATTACGAAGCGCTTCAATCCATACCTAAGAATGCCTCACCGGTACGTTTGCACAACCGCTGCAAACTCACCGGCCGTCCTAAAGGATATATGCGCCAGTTTGGCATCTCACGTATCCAGTTCCGCGAAATGGCATCCAAAGGTTTGATACCAGGGGTAAAGAAAGCAAGCTGGTAAGGTTAATGTACCAATGATACTAATAACGGTTCAATTGGTAATTAGTAATTGATAATTGGTAATTAAGCGAAGCGAATAACTAAATATTGTCCCGGCAGTCGGGATCAATTTAAATTTTTTATATATGACAGATCCAATAGCAGATTATTTGACGCGGCTAAGAAATGCCATCATGGCAAAGCACAGAGTGGTGGAAATACCCGCATCAAATTTAAAGAAAGATATCACCAAGATACTTTTCGAAAAGGGATACATACTGAACTATAAGTTCGTAGAGGACGGCCCCCAAGGCAGCATCATGATTGCTTTGAAATACGATCCGGTAAACAAGGTGAATGCAATCAAGAAACTTGAACGCGTTTCAACTCCCGGTTTGCGTAAATACGTCGGATATAAGGATATGCCGCGTGTGCTCAACGGTTTGGGTATCGCCATACTGTCAACTTCAAATGGAGTGATGACCGATAAAGAAGCCCGCGAACAGAAAGTGGGCGGAGAAGTTTTATGTTTCGTTTATTAATTTGAAGGAGAGAGAGTATGTCTAGAATAGGAAAATTACCCATCACGGTTCCTGCAGGAGTTGCAGTGACAATTGGAGATGATAATGTGATTACGCTGAAAGGCCCGAAAGGGGAACTGAGTCAGCCTGTGAGTGGGAACATGAAGATCGAATTGAATGATGGTGTGCTGACTATTGAACGTCCTGACGACGAGAAAGAAAGCCGCTCATTGCATGGTCTTTACCGCTCTTTATTGAATAACATGGTGATTGGTGTTTCGGAAGGTTTCCGTAAGGAACTGGAACTCGTGGGTGTTGGTTATCGTGTATCCAACAACGGCCAGGTACTGGAGTTATCATTGGGATATACACACAGTATCTTCCTGCAACTGCCCAATGAAATCAAGGTGGAAACCAAAATGGAAAGGAACAAGAATCCGCTTATTATACTGGAATCCTGTGATAAACAATTACTGGGCCAGGTATGTGCCAAGATCCGTTCATTCCGGAAACCGGAACCTTATAAAGGTAAGGGTGTTCGTTTTGTGGGTGAACAGGTACGTCGTAAGTCAGGTAAGACGGCATCTAAATAACATGTAAACTGAATTCACTATGTTGACAAAGAACGAAAGAAGATTAAAGATAAAGACCCGTGTACGGGGTAAAGTACACGGAACTCCCGAGAGACCCCGCCTCTCGGTATTCAGAAGCAATAAACAGATCTATGCCCAGGTGATCGATGATACCACCGGAAAGACCTTGGCTTCAGCCTCTTCTCTGAAAATGGAAGAAAAACTTCCCAAGAAAGAGATTGCAGCCAAAGTGGGTGAACTGATTGCCCAGAATGCGAGGGAAGCCGGAGTTGAGCAGGTAACTTTCGACAGGAACGGTTACCTCTATCACGGACGTATTAAAGAATTGGCAGATGCAGCCCGTAAAGGCGGACTTAAATTTTAACGATCATGGCAGGAGTAATAAATAAAGTAAAATCGACCAACGATATTGAACTGAAAGACCGTTTAGTGGCGATCAACCGTACCACCAAAGTAACAAAAGGTGGACGTACGTTCACATTTGCCGCGATGGTAGTTGTAGGAAACGAAGACGGCATCATTGGCTGGGGTCTGGGTAAAGCAGGTGAAGTAACTACGGCCATCGCCAAAGGTGTGGAAGCTGCCAAGAAAAACCTGATCAAGGTTCCGGTATATAAAGGAACTATACCACATGAACAGATTGCACGTTACGGAGGCGCGGAAGTCTTCCTGAAACCGGCTGTTACCGGTACCGGAGTAAAGGCAGGGGGGGCCATGCGTGCCGTGCTTGAGAGTGTAGGTATCACCGACGTATTGGCTAAATCGAAAGGATCATCCAATCCGCACAACCTCGTGAAAGCGACTATCGCTGCGTTGACCGAGTTGAGAGATCCCATCACGGTGGCCCAGAACAGGGGAGTAAGTTTGGAGAAAGTGTTTAACGGATAAAAACGATCTGAAATGGCTACAATAAAAATTAAACAGACAAAGAGCAGAATCGGAGCTCCTAAAGATCAGAAAAAAACGTTGGACGCTCTGGGACTTACCAAAATGCAACGTGTAGTGGAGCATGAAGATACTCCTTCTATCAGGGGACTTGTGCGCAAAGTACAGCACCTGGTTACGATAATTGACAATTGACAATGGCAATTGGTAATTGGTAATTAATAATTAGTAATTTTTTAAGACAATATACAATGGATTTATCGAATTTAAAACCGGCTGAAGGTGCTACCAAAACCCGCAAACGGATTGGCCGCGGCTCCGGATCGGGAAAAGGAGGAACTTCTACCAAAGGACATAAAGGGCAGAAATCAAGATCGGGTTATTCAAAGAAAGTCGGTTTCGAAGGGGGACAGATGCCTTTACAGCGTCGCTTACCCAAATTCGGATTCAAACCCCTGAAAAGAGTTGAATACAAAGCCATCAATCTGGAGACATTGCAGGAACTGGCTGAGGCTAAGAAACTCACCCAAATCAATCCTGAAGTGTTGATGGAAGCCGGGCTTATTTCCCGTAAACATTCAGTGAAAATTCTCGGCAGAGGCACCTTGTCAGCCAAACTGGAAGTATCGGCACACGCCTTTTCCAAAACAGCCGAGGAAGCCATTACTTCAGCAGGTGGAACCGCAGTAAAACTCTAATGAAATGGGATTCGTACAAACAATAAAGAATATATGGAAGATAGAAGACCTTAGAAAAAGGCTTATTATCACCATAGGTTTTGTCGCCATCTACCGGTTCGGCTCGTTCGTCGTGCTGCCCGGAATCAACCCGGAACAACTCGTGGCATTACAAGCCAATGCCAGCACAGGGCTGTTGAGCCTTCTCGACATGTTCTCCGGAGGAGCCTTTGCCAACGCATCTATTTTTGCATTGGGTATCATGCCCTATATCTCTGCATCCATTGTGATGCAGTTGTTGGGTATTGCCGTACCTGCTTTCCAGAAGATGCAGCGTGAAGGTGAAAGCGGACGTACGAAAATAAACCAATATACCCGTTACCTCACCGTGCTTATCCTACTCGTGCAGGGGCCGGCCTACCTCTACGGAGCCGTAGGCAGCGCTATTCCCGGTGGTTTTTGGGATTGGGTATTACCTTCCACCATCGTTCTTGCCGGTGGTAGCATGTTTGTGTTATGGCTGGGAGAACGTATCACCGACAAAGGAGTAGGAAACGGTATCTCGTTTATCATCCTTATCGGTATCATCGCCCGTTTGCCCCATTCACTGGTGGCAGAATATGACCGGTTGATCGATGCCCCGGGAGGATTGATCCTGCTCTTGCTCGAATTGTTGTTCCTCGTTGCTGTTACTGCCGCTGCTATTATGCTGGTACAGGGTGTCAGAAAAGTCCCCGTACAATATGCAAAACGTGTTGTGGGTAACAGGCAATATGGAGGCGTAAGGCAATATATCCCACTGAAAGTAAATGCAGCAAACGTAATGCCTATCATTTTCGCCCAGGCGATCATGTTTATCCCCATTACCCTTGCGCAGTTCACTGCACGTGAAGGGAGCGGATTCCTGGCTTCGCTGATGGATTTCACCAGTTTCTGGTATAACTTCATCTTTGCAATGCTGATCATCGCTTTCACCTATTTCTATACGGCAATTACGGTGAATCCGGTACAGATGGCGGAAGACCTGAAACGTAACAATGGTTTTATACCGGGAGTGAAACCGGGAAAAAGAACGGCTGAATATATCGACACAATCATGTCGAGAATTACACTGCCCGGATCGTTTTTCCTGGCCATAGTCGCCATTTTACCTGCTTTTGCCGGGTTAATGGGGATCAACTCCCAGTTTGCCCAGTTCTTCGGAGGTACATCTCTGCTGATCCTCGTGGGTGTGGTACTCGATACATTACAACAGATCGAAAGTCACCTCTTGATGCGCCATTATGATGGTTTCCTGAAATCGGGAGCCAAAATTAAAGGGCGGACAGGATCAATAGCTGCTTACTAAGATCAAGATTTACCTGAATAGATGAACAGTAGAGTGATCATATTGAAGACCGACGAAGAGATCGAATTTATGCGTGAAGCGAACCGGCTGGTGGGCATGACTCTGGGAGAGTTGTCGAAGCATATCCGGCCAGGGATCACCACGCTGGAACTCGACCGCATCGGGGAGGAATTCATCAGGGATCATGGCGCTGTTCCAACCTTTCTGGGTTATGGGGGGTTTCCCAATTCACTCTGTACCTCCGTAAATGAGAATGTGGTGCATGGAATTCCCAATAACAAGCCGTTGCAGGAGGGAGATATCATATCGATCGATTGCGGTACCAAATTGCGTGGTTTTTGTGGGGATTCGGCCTATACTTTCTGTGTGGGTGAGGTGAGCGAAGAAGTGAAAAAGCTTCTCCGTATAACAAAAGAATCGCTCTACAAGGGTATTGAGCAGGCAAAGGAAGGAAATAGAATCGGGGATATTGGTTCGGCTGTCCAGACCTGGTGCGAAAAACACGGTTATTCCGTGGTGCGCGAGCTGGTCGGTCATGGGATCGGTAGGGAGATGCATGAAGCGCCGGAAGTCCCTAACTACGGACGGCGTGGAATTGGCCCGCTCATCAGGAACGGGATGTGTATTGCTATCGAACCGATGATCAATATGGGTGGCAAGAAAGTGGTTTTTGAAAATGACGGATGGACGGTACGCACTAAAGACCGTAAGCCATCGGCCCATTTCGAACATACTGTTGCTATCCGTAACGGTAAAGCCGATATCTTATCGACATTTGAATTTATTCAGGAAAATAATTAAAACGGAGTATTCATTCATGGCTAAACAAGCAGCGATAGAACAGGACGGAACAATTATCGAAGCATTATCGAATGCGATGTTCCGTGTAGAACTGGAAAACGGGCATGAAATAACCGCCCATATCTCCGGCAAGATGCGGATGCACTATATACGCATACTGCCGGGAGACAGGGTGAGAGTGGAAATGTCCCCTTACGACCTTTCGAAAGGAAGGATTTCGTTCAGGTATAAATAGGTGGAAAGGTGAATTTTCTTAGGAACAAGGGCAGAGCCAAGTTTACTTGTGCTATGTCGAGAGACGACAGGAAATCTACGAAGTGAAAAGGTGAGAAAATAAAAAGGTGCGTATTATAGTGAAAAATACGTAATTTCGCCTTTGAATCCTGAAACAGTGTAAAAAAAGAATAAAAATATAGATAATTTTCTGATCTTTGTAGTCACGATTAGGCATAGGTGCCGTTCGGGAGTCAGAAAGATCTGAAATATAAAACAGATTTAATCGTATGAAGGTAAGAGCATCATTAAAGAAACGTACGGCCGACTGCAAGATAGTGAGAAGAAAAGGTCGTTTGTATATTATCAATAAGAAAAATCCCAAGTTCAAACAACGTCAGGGATAAATAGGATCGTAATCAAAAAAACTAGAAATAATATATGGCAATAAGAATTGTAGGTGTCGATCTGCCGCAAAATAAAAGGGGTGAAGTAGCGCTCACATATATCTACGGCATCGGCCGCAGCGCAGCTAACACTATTCTGGAAAAAGCAGAAGTTGACAAGAACATCAAAGTGAAAGATTGGACTGATGATCAGGCAGCCCGTATCCGTGAGATCATTTCTACTGAATTCAAAGTAGAGGGGGATCTTCGTTCCGAGGTGCAACTGAATATCAAACGACTGATGGATATTGGTTGCTATCGCGGTATCCGCCACCGTATCGGTTTACCCGTACGCGGACAAAGTACCAAGAATAACGCCCGTACACGTAAGGGAAGAAAGAAAACCGTTGCTAACAAGAAAAAAGCTACTAAATAACAGATAGGTAACATGGCAAAGAGAACAGTTGCAGCAAAAAAAAGAAATGTGAAAGTGAGCGCGGTCGGACAAGCGCATATCTCATCATCATTCAACAATATCATTGTTTCATTGACCAATGAAAACGGTGAGGTGATCAGTTGGTCATCTGCCGGAAAAATGGGTTTCAGAAGCTCTAAAAAGAATACTCCCTACGCAGCTCAGATGGTAGCACAGGATTGCTCCAAGGTGGCATATGACCTGGGATTGCGTAAAGTGAAAGCCTATGTGAAGGGTCCCGGTAACGGACGTGAATCGGCCATCAGGACTATTCATGGCGCAGGTATCGAAGTGACTGAGATTGTGGATGTGACTCCACTTCCGCATAACGGATGCCGTCCGCCGAAAGCAAGAAAAGTATAATCAATTAATAATTTAAGTTTCATTTACTTGAGACTTGAGCTGTGATTTGATTACACCACAACTTCTCTGTAATCGCGGCTGCACAGTTTAGGCTTCAGTTTTAAAAAGTTTAATTTGTAAAATGGCTAGATATACCGGTCCAAAATCAAAAATCGCCCGTAAATTCGGCGAACCCATTTTCGGTCCCGATAAAGTTCTCTCCAAAAAGAACTATCCCCCGGGACAGCATGGAAACTCACGTAGGAGAAAAACCTCTGAATATGGCATCCAGTTGCGGGAGAAACAACGTGCAAAATATACTTATGGCGTACTGGAAAAACAGTTCCGCCTTACATTCGAGAAGGCAGTACGTAGCCGGGGAGTTACCGGTGAGGTATTGTTGCAATTATTAGAATCGCGCTTAGATAATATCGTGTACCGTCTGGGTATTTCTCCTACGAGAGCAGGAGCACGCCAGTTGGTATCACACCGTCATATTGTAGTAAACGGGAAAATCGTAAATATTCCCTCTTATACAGTGAAACCCGGTGATGTAGTAGGTGTTAGGGAAAAATCGAAATCGCTGTTGATCGTGGCCAATGCACTGGCAGGATTCAATCACAGCAAATATCCCTGGCTGGAATGGGACAAAGTCACATTGAGCGGTAAAGTACTGCATGTGCCTGAGAGAGCCGACATTCCGGAAAACATCAAAGAACAACTCATCGTAGAATTATATTCTAAACAATAATTTCATGGCAATATTAGCATTCCAAAAACCCGATAAGGTAATCATGTTACAGGAGGACGCGTTCTCCGGTAAATTTGAATTCCGTCCGCTGGAACCGGGATACGGCATCACCATAGGCAACGCTCTGCGCCGCATCCTGCTTTCGTCGCTGGAAGGATTCGCTATTACATCGGTGAAAATTGAGGGCGTGGATCATGAATTTGCGACCATTCCCGGCGTGATAGAAGATGTAACAGGTATTATCCTTAATCTGAAAAAAGTAAGGTTCAAAAGGATAGTGGAAGAGTTTGAGACGGAAAAAGTAAGCATCGCTATTTCGGGAACGGAAGTGTTTAAAGCCGGAGATATTGGTAAACTGCTGACCGGTTTCGAAGTACTGAATCCCGAACTGGAGATCTGCCACATGAACAAAAAAGCAGATCTGCGTCTCGAATTGACTATCAATAAAGGACGCGGTTATGTGCCTGCCGACGAAAACCGTGACCTGGTTGCGTCTGACGATGTGCAAACCCTTGTGATCGACTCTATTTACACTCCGATCCGTAACGTAAGTTTTGAAGTAGAAGATTACCGTATCGAACAGAAAACGGACTACGAGAAACTCACCATTGAGATTAAGACCGATGGATCCATCCAACCGAAAGAGGCGTTGAAAGAAGCGGCCAAGATATTGATCCAGCACTTTGTATTGTTTTCCGATGAAAACAAGATCATGCTGGAAACATCCGATGCCGAAAGTATCGAGGAGTTTGATGAAGAAGTACTCCATATGCGCCAGCTCCTGAAACGTAAATTGTCTGACCTCAACCTGTCGGTAAGGGCATTGAATTGTCTGAAAGCTGCCGACGTTGAAACGCTTGGGCAACTGGTTTCACACAACAAGAACGACCTGCTTAAGTTCCGTAACTTCGGAAAGAAATCGCTGACCGAGCTTGAAGAATTGCTCAGCAGCCTGAAGCTTACGTTCGGCATGGATATATCGAAGTACAAATTAGATAAAGACTAAAAACTGCAATGAGACATAATAAGAAAAATAATCATTTGGGACGTAAAACTGCGCATCGTTCGGCCATGTTATCCAATATGGCCAGCTCGCTCATCATGCACAAGCGCATCTTTACTACGGTTCCCAAAGCCAAAGAATTGAGAAAATACGTAGAACCCCTTATTACCAAAAGTAAAGAGGATACTACCCATTCGCGCCGCGAAGTTTTCAGCAAGCTGCAAAATAAAGTTGCCGTCACGGAATTGTTCCAGGCCGTATCGCAGAAAGTGGGAGACCGCCCCGGAGGATATACCCGTATCATCAAGACCGGTTTCCGTCTGGGTGACAACGCCTCCATGTGCTTCATCGAACTGGTAGATTTCAACGAGAACATGCTGGGCGACGGCAAGGCTGCCAAGAAGACAAGGACCCGCCGTTCACGCAGGAAAGCCTCCGGCGATGCCGCTGCGGCTGCTCCCGTTGCCGATGCGCCTAAGGCGAAAGCCAAAGCGCAGAAGGATGCCGAAAAAAGCGCCGAAGAGGAAGCGGTAAAGGTGGAAGAGACGCCAACCGTTGAAACGGAACAGGATGTACCCGTTGTGGATGAGACTGTAGACACCGATGTGGTTCCCGAAGTGGAAGCGAAGACCGATAAGGAAAAAGCCGCTGCCAAACAGGAAGCAAAGGAAGAAAAGATAGCCGCAAGCGTAGAAGCTAAGGCAAAAGAACCAAATCCGGACACGGATAAAAAAGTCCCACTTCCCAGAGATAACGCGTAATTATCGCTCTGAATAGAGGACGTAATAAAGGAAACGCTGTGGGTACATCGTCATGAAGACGGAGACCTAAAAGACTCAGTCGATAATGTATTTGCAGTGAAGCTGTGATTTTTAAAATGTTAAACATTAAAGAAAAGCGCCGCAAGTGATTTGTAGCGCTTTTTTGCTTTTTACCCCTCATATCTGTCAACTTTTCGCACTACCAACTGTTTATTATTCGAAACTATGGTGAAACTCCCTGAAATGGGCAGCCGTCGT
Source organism: Proteiniphilum sp. (assembly GCF_034331125.1). Lineage (NCBI taxonomy): Bacteria > Pseudomonadati > Bacteroidota > Bacteroidia > Bacteroidales > Dysgonomonadaceae > Proteiniphilum > Proteiniphilum sp. The sequence continues at coordinate 11,137 of NZ_JAXQGC010000049.1, read as the reverse complement.
GGTAAATCATATCGAAAAATTCAAATAAGGACGTTGCAATCAAAGTAACGGAAGAAGGAGGTAATATGCAAAAGATTGTTGTAATAGGTTGCGGATTTGGCGGATTACAATTCGTGAATCATTTGAAAAAGGGACTGTTCGATATCATTGTGATCGATAAGATAAACCACCATCAGTTTCCTCCCTTATTTTATCAGGTAGCTGCCTCGCAGATCGAACCTTCCACCGTGTCGTTTCCTATCAGAAAAATATTTCAGAAGAGGAGGGATGTCCGTATCCGTCTTGCTAATGTACACTCCGTGAATGGAGATGAGAAGTATGTCGATACCTCTGTCGGCAGGTTCCCGTACGACTATTTAGTGGTTGCTACCGGTACACGTACCAATTTCTACGGTAATGGACAGGTAGAGAAGAATTCGCTCGTACTGAAATCGACCTACCAGGCAATCAATGTAAGGAATGCTATCCTTTATAATTTCGAGAAGCTATTGTATGCCGAAAAGAAGGATGGATTGTACAATATTGTCATCGTGGGAGGAGGAGCCACCGGTGTGGAGTTGGCGGGTGCCTTTGCCGAGATGACCAAGGAGATCCTGCCGAAAGATTATCCCAATATAGACTCTGACAAGGTGCAGGTCTATTTGCTTGAAGGTAGTCCTCATACGCTTTCCAATATGAGCAGTTTCGCCCAAAAATATTCGGAGGATTATCTCCGGTCGATGGGAGTAATTGTGAAAACCGGGACCATTGTAAAGGATTATGATGGTGAGAAGGTTATTTTGAATAACGGCGAGGTTATACTGACTAATAATGTGATCTGGTCGGCAGGTGTAACTGGCAACGTCATAGAAGGAATTCCCGTAGGTTCCGTATTACCGAACGGCAGGGTTAGGGTAGACCGGATCAATAGGGTAGAAGGACTGCAGGATGTGTTTGCCATTGGCGATGTAGCATATATGGAGACCGAAAAATATCCAAAAGGACATCCTCAGTTAGCCAATGTGGCGATCGGGCAGGGTAAGAACCTGGCAAAGAATCTGCAGAAGATCGAAGAGGGCAGAACAGACCTGAAATCCTATGAATACCGTAACCTGGGTACCATGGCTACCGTGGGAAGAAATAAGGCAGTGGTAGACCTTCCTTTCGTCAAGTTCAAAGGGCGGTTTGCCTGGCTGGTCTGGATGTTCCTCCACTTGATGCTTATCCTGAGTGTCCGCAATAAACTGGTGGTCTTTATTAACTGGGCATGGAATTATGTCACTAAGAACAATTCGCTCCGACTGATTCTGAAGGATAGTGACTAAGTTATATATAGGGCAATTGGCCGATTGTTTCAATTAATTTCTATTTCTGTTGTCAAGGAAATTTGCTTCTACTTGACTTTTTGAAGTGTTGAAAAATCCCGATTCGCTTATCCGACAGCATCTCCCTTTCGACCGCTTCAATGCCTCCGTATTATTTTCGGGATACAGGGATATAAGATAGCTCAGTATCAAACAACTTCCGGAGGTTTCTTCGTCTATTCCGTTCGTAACCTGCTCCTATAACGATATCAGCAGCTATTACTGGATTATGTCCAGCAGAAGTGCTACTCAGGGTGCGGTTCAAGATATTGTGAAAAATAAACTCTTTTTGTATATTTGCGTTAGATAATTAAAGATACTGATATGGCAACACGTGAAGAATATATGAAACAGATTGAAACATTGGCATTATTCATTTTAATATCGATTTTTATAACAACTTTTCCTGCGCAGGCACAGGAGAATAGTGAAACCCAGTACACGTTCCTGCTCACAGGGGCATCTTTTGCATCTCCCAACAACGGGTGGTTCGAAGTGGGATGCCAATTGACCGGTGCTACACCGCTTAACCGTGCTATAGGAGGGGAAGCGATTGCCGATGCAGCCAACCGGATGGCGGAAGGTACGCTATACTCCAAAGAGGAGTTGGAAGAGGTAGATGCACTGGTAATCATGCAGGTGCATGACAGGGATGTGTTCGGTTCCTCAACATTGAAGGAGGAGTATACGGATTATGAGATACCTTTCGACCGTAGTAACTACGCCGCCGCATTCGATTATGTGATCAAACGTTATCTCACGGAGTGCTACAACTTGAAATTCGACGAAAAATCCAGATACTATAATACCCGTATGGGGAAACCGGCAGTGATAGTGCTCTGCACCGACTGGCACGACGGACGGGTGACCTACAATACCTCCATACGCAAGTTGGCGGAGAAATGGGGATTCCCGGTGGTGGAGTTCGACAAGTATATCGGTTTCTCCAAGAACAGTGTGCATCCCGTGACCAAAGAGCAGACCAGCCTGCTCTTTACGGGCGATAACCAGCAGATCGCCGGCGAGAAGTTCGGGTGGCACCCCGAAAACGGCCGGGATAGTTATATCCAACGGCGTATGGGAGCTATCTTTGCCGATACGATGCGGAAAATATTTCCATAAACGATTAACAGTGCATTATCAGTGAAACTACCCAATAATTTGTCATTGGTAATTAGTAATTAGTAATTTTATTTATGCGAATAAAAGAGATTATCCAGACGATTGAGCAGGTGGCTCCATTACCCCTGCAGGAGGGCTATGACAATAGCGGATTGCAGATAGGCGATGCGAACCGTGAAGTAACCGGTATCCTGTTATGTATTGATGTGACCGAGGACGTGATCGATGAGGCCATCTCCCTTGGATGCAACCTTATTATCTCGCACCATCCGCTCGCATTCCGGCCGTTCAAGTCGCTTACCGGAAAGAATTACGTGGAGCGCTGTATGCTGCAGGCTATCCGGCACGATATCGCGCTTTATGCGGCGCATACCAATCTGGATAATGCCCGGGGTGGTGTCAACTACAAATTGGCGGAGATGCTGGAATTGCAGAACGTGAAGATACTGCAACCCCTCGAAAATGCGTTGTTGAAGTTTGTCACCACCGTGCCGCTCCAGCATGCCGAGAGTGTCAGGAATGCCTTGTTCAATGCCGGGGCAGGACATATAGGGAATTACGACAGTTGCAGTTATAACCTCTCGGGAGAAGGCACATTCCGGGCAAAAGAAGGTGCCAACCCACATATAGGGGAGATCGACCGGCTCCATTTCGAACCGGAGGTGCGGATAGAAACCGTGATTCCTGTCATGAAGAAGGAAGAGGTCCTCCGGGCGCTACTGGCAGTACATCCCTATGAGGAACCGGTGTTTGACTTCTATCCCATAACCAACGACTGGCCGCAACACGGCAGCGGTGTTGTGGGAGTACTGCCGGAACCGATGCCGGAGCAGGAATTCTTATATTTATTGAAGGATATCTTTAATTTGCCCACTATACAACACTCAAAAATGCAAGGAAGGGAAATCCGTGACGTGGCGCTCTGTGGCGGTGCCGGCGCATTCCTTATCCCCAGAGCTATCGCTTATGGAGCCGATGCCTTTATCACCGGTGAAGCAAAATACAATGACTTTTTCGATGTGGAAGGACGTATACTCCTCGCCGTAGTCGGCCATTATGAGTCGGAAATCTGCACAAAAGAGATTTTTTTCGATCTTATTTCGAGAAAATTTCCTACCTTTGTACTACATAAATCGGCGTTCGACTCGAACCCGGTGAAATATCTGTAAAAAAAGCGGTCCGACTTGTTCCCGCAACTACAGGGAAATGTGGTAATGAAACGATTGATCATCGTTTGATTACTGCATTTTTTGATTTATAATGTTATTATTGTGAGTCTTTGGTGTACGATTTAATTACATCCACACGATTTGCAAAACTTGATTGAATGAATATTAATAAACAAATATGAATTATGGCAACAAGAAAAAAAAGTACTGAACAGGAAGTCTCGGTAGAAGATAAACTGAAATCCCTGTACAAATTACAATCTTATCTCTCCGAAATCGACCGGATCAAGACCCTGCGTGGGGAATTACCCCTTGAGGTGGCCGACCTCGACGATGAGATCGCGGGTCTGGGTACCCGTATTAACAATTTCGAACTGGAGCTCAAACAACTGGACGAGAACACGAAATTACAAAAGGGTAAGATTGAGACCAGCAAAGCAAAGATTGAAAAATATAACAAGCAGCTTGAGAACGTACGCAACAGTAAGGAGTATGACCATCTTTCCAAAGAGATAGAGTTCGAGACGCTTGAGATAGAGCTTTCCGAGAAACATATCCGGGAGTATGCCCAGGAAGCTGCCTCTATCAAAGAACAGATTGAAGCTGCCAATGAACTGCTGAAAGACAAGACATCGGATCTGGAGCATAAAAAACAGGAGTTGGACGATATTGTGTCGGAAACCAAGGCGCAGGAAGAAAAAATCCGCGAGAAGGCAAAGAAGACCGAGGCAACGATTGAACCCCGTCTTTTGACCGCTTTCAAAAGGATCCGCAAAAATGCCCGCAACGGTCTGGGAGTGGTGCCTATCCAACGTGGTGCTTGTGGTGGATGCTTTAACAAGATACCGCCTCAGAAACAGATGGATATCAAATTGGGTAAGAAGATCATCGTGTGTGAATATTGCGGGCGTATTATGATCGACCCCGAGATGGCGGGTGCTTGATAAATAGGAAAAAGGAGTGCCCGAAAGCATCTTAAAAGTTAATTGGAGAATTTTTTCTCCAATTTCTTTTTATTTTTTCTTTTTTTGGAGGGAAATGATGTATCTTTGCGTTCCGGAAGGAGGTACTCCTTTGGTAGTTGTACACAGCTTATTCCTAACCCATTGATTTATCATTGGTTTCAGAGAACTTAGACTATTTCTTATCAGACTTTTTCTCGCGATAACATAATCCGAATAAATTCGTTTTCTGTATTTCGCTTATCGAAAAAGTTCTCGCAACGACATAATCCAAGCAAACTTGGCTTCTGTTCGTATTGCTTAACGAAATAGTTTTCAAAAAGATTACAGGCAAGGTTATTTATACAATACTATATGGCTAATCGAATTAAAATTAAGAAAGGCTTACGAATTCCGCTGCTCGGTGAGGCTGAAGAGACACTAAGAGGCAGGGTGACGAGTGAATATGTGAGGATTTGCCCGGAAGATTTTCATGGCATTACTCCCAAATTGGCCGTCAAAGTGGATGATGCCGTGAAGGCCGGAACACCCTTGTTCTTTGATAAAAATCATCCCGAAATGTTCTTCGCGTCACCTGTCAGCGGCGTGGTAACAGCCATTGAACGCGGTGAGAAGCGGCGTATCCTTTATATAGAGGTGAAAGCCGATAATACTATACAATACGAAGATTTCGGTAAGAAAAAGGTGGATTCACTCTCTGCCGAAGAGGTGAAGAAAGCGATCCTCGATGCCGGTATCTGGTTCCTGGTCAGGCAGCGTCCTTATGATATAGTGGCTATGCCCGGCAAAGAACCACGCGATATATTCGTGACCGGTTTCGATACGGCTCCGCTGGCGCCGTCTGCCGATTTTATACTGAACGGCCTTGAGGCTGACCTGCAGACAGGATTCGATGCCCTGTCAAAATTGACAACCGGGAAGGTCTATCTCTCTGTCAACCCAAAAACAACCAATAAAGGGTTACGTGAAGCGAAGAATGTGGTGATCACAGAATTCGATGGGCCGCATCCCGCAGGAAATGTAGGTGTACAGATCAACCATATCGAACCGGTGAACAGGGGTGAAACCGTATGGACGCTGAGCGCACCGGATGTGGCGCTGATCGGCCGCCTCTTCAACCAGGGGATCGTGGATCTTACCCGTACGGTAGCGCTTACCGGATCGGAAGTGAAACAGACCGGTTACTATCAGATGGTGATCGGCACACAGTTGAATTCCCTTTTCAAGGGAAATGTAACGGAGGGTATCTCACTGAGATATATCAGTGGAAATCCCCTTACAGGTCGGAAAATCGATGCGGACGGTGTGCTTCGTGCTTATGACAGGCAGGTGACCGTCATTCCCGAAGGTGATGATGTACATGAGGCTTTTGGATGGGCATCGCTGTCGCCCAAACGTTACAGTGCCGGATGTACCTATCCCACTTACAACAAGAAATACCGTCTCGATGCCCGTCTGTTGGGCGGCCCGAGGGCTATCATCGTTTCCAACGAATATGATAAGGTATTTCCGATGGATATTTATCCCGAACAACTCATCAAATCCATTATCGCATTCAATATCGATAAGATGGAGCAATTGGGTATATACGAGGTGGCGCCTGAAGATTTTGCCCTGTGCGAGTTTGTCGACACATCCAAACTGGAGCTGCAACGTATCGTGCGTACGGGACTGGATATGTTGCGTAAGGAGATGGAGTGAACATCGTTTATAATAGTATATATATAACTTATAAATAATAGAACTTTGAAAGCGTTAAGAAAGTATCTTGATAAGATCAAACCGAATTTCGAGGAAGGCGGGAAACTGCACTGGCTCTATTCTACATACGATGCGTTTGAGACGTTCCTTTTCGTGCCCAACACGACATCGAAATCGGGTGTGCATATCCACGATGCGCGCGATTCGAAACGTACGATGATCATCGTGATCCTTGCACTGATCCCCGCGCTGCTGGTCGGTATGTATAACGTGGGATTACAGCATTATCTGGCAGTTGGCCAGGAGGTGACATTCCTTACCAAATTCTTCTATGGATTTCTGGCAGTACTGCCCCATATAGTAGTTTCATATGTCGTGGGACTTGGTATCGAGTTCGCCATGGCACAGATAAAAAAGGAGGAAGTGGCCGAAGGGTTCCTGGTTACAGGGATGCTTATCCCGATGATCGTGCCCGTAGACACCCCGTTGTGGATGATTGCCGTTGCCACTGCTTTTGCCGTAGTGTTTGCCAAAGAGGTGTTCGGCGGTACCGGGTATAATATTTTCAATGTAGCGTTGATTACGCGTGCATTCCTTTTCTTTTCCTACCCTTCAAAAATGTCGGGCGACCAGGTATGGATACGCACCGCCGATACTTTCGGAATGGGGAAAGGAACGGTGATAGATGGTTATTCGGGTGCTACCCCGTTGGGGCAGATAGCAACTACCGAGGCCGGCGGATTTGCCGATTTTACCTTCCACGGTATTACAGGACAACCTCTCTCTATCAGTGATATGTTTTTCGGCTTCATTCCGGGATCTATTGGTGAAGTATCTACCATTGCCATCCTGTTGGGAGCTGCGATTCTGATTGCAACCGGCGTGGGAAGCTGGAAAACCATGCTTTCGGTATTTATCGGAGGATTGGTCGCGGTTTTACTGGTCAATGCCTTTGCCCAGAATCCCATTATGGAGATGCCCGTACATTATCACTTCCTGTTAGGCGGATTCGCTTTTGGAGCGGTATTTATGGCTACAGATCCGGTAACCTCGGCAAGAACTGAAAAAGGGAAATGGATCTACGGTTTCCTTATTGGACTGATCGCGGTAGCCATTCGTGTGTTCAACCCGGGATACCCTGAAGGAATGATGTTGGCTATCCTGTTCATGAACGCCTTCGCTCCGCTTATCGATTTCTATGTGATCGATGCCAATATTAAGCGTCGTATGAAACGGGCAGCAGTAGTGAAATAAATAATAATAAAGATATGAACAGAGAAAACAGTGGATATACGATCATATATGCATCGGTGATGGTGATAGTGGTAGCACTCGGATTGGCCTTCACTCACCAGGTATTGAATGAACGGCAGATTGCCAACGAAAATACCGACAAGATGCAGCAGATATTGCGTTCTCTCAACTTAGATGTAAGTGTGGCCGAGGCCCAGCCAAAATATACCGAGTTGATAAAGAATGCCTATCTTATCAATGATGAAGGTGTAAAAGTGGAAGGTACTGAAGGAATCACCCCTGACGATCCGGCCTTTTCAACCGAATTGGGAGATACTCAGGCTAAAGGATTGCCGGTATATGAAGCAGAAGTAGATGGTTCTACCAAATATATTATCCCGATGAGCGGCACCGGACTTTGGGGACCCATTTGGGGATACCTGGCCATTGAATCCGACGGCAGCGCCATTTATGGTGCGGAATTCGGTCACGCTGGGGAGACTCCCGGATTGGGCGCGGAAATAGTGACTACCCCCTTCAGAAACCAATTCAGGGAAAAGAATCTATTCAGAAATGATGAATTTACATCAGTGGCTGTGGTAAAACCGGGACAGACCAATAGCAGAAGAGACTATGTGGACGGGATTTCCGGGGGGACTATCACCAGTAAAGGAGTGGACAACATGTTACTCAACAGTGTCGGTAGATATAAGAATTTTTTAATGAATTTGCACACTGCCAATCAATGACAGTGGAACTAATTTCGTTAATGAAAATATAACAGTGAAAGAAAATGGCATTATCAAGTAAGACAAAAGCGGTTTTATTGGGGCCGCTGAATAAAAATAATCCTGTTATTGTACAGGTGCTGGGTATCTGTTCCGCACTGGCGGTCACCTCCAAACTCGAACCTTCTATCGTGATGGCTATTGCCGTGGTTCTGGTGACAGCTTTTGCTAATGTGATCATTTCCCTGTTGCGCAAAACTATTCCTAACCGTATTCGTATTATTGTGCAGTTGGTCGTGGTTGCTGCCCTTGTGACCATCGTGAGCGAAGTACTGAAAGCGTTTGCCTATGATGTAAACAAGCAACTCTCGGTATTCGTCGGACTGATCGTGACGAACTGTATCCTGATGGGACGCCTCGAAGCATTTGCACTGGGTAACGGCCCCTGGCCCTCTTTCCTGGACGGTATCGGCAACGGATTAGGTTATGGATGGATACTGGTAGTGGTAGGATTTTTCCGCGAATTGTTGGGTTCCGGTACATTACTCGGACATCAGGTGATACCTCAGGCACTTTACGATGCCGGTTATGAAAATAACGGTCTGATGATGCTTGCACCCATGGCGATATTGCTGGTGGCATGTATCATATGGGTACACAGATCGAAGAACAAGGAACTACAGGAAGAGACTAACTAAGTGAAAAGTGAAGAATTGATTAATAATGAAGAATTAATAATTAAAAGTGAAGAATTGGAAGTCACAATCCAATATCTTACAATTTAATTGAAAATCAATTTTTCATTTTTCACTTTTAACTTTTAATTTATAGAATATATTATGGATGCAATTAGTTTGATTGTACGATCGATATTTGTCGACAACATGATTTTCGCCTACTTCCTGGGGATGTGTTCGTTCCTGGCAGTGTCGAAAAACGTGAAAACAGCATTGGGATTGGGAGTTGCGGTAACATTTGTACTGGTGCTTACCTTGCCCATCAATTATATGCTGGAAAACTATGTGCTGAAAGCAGGTGCACTGCAATGGCTGGGTGAAGAGTATGCCGGGGTCGATCTGAGTGTATTTAGCCTCCTTGTTTTTATTGCTATCATCGCATCTTTCGTACAATTGGTGGAAATGGTTATAGAACGTTTCAGCCCCTCTCTCTATAATTCATTGGGTATCTTTTTGCCGCTTATTGCGGTGAATTGTGCGATTCTCGGTGGTTCGCTGTTTATGCAGCAGCGCGAGTTTGCCAATGTGGGATTGGCTACAGCTTACGGATTTGGTTCCGGGATCGGCTGGTTACTGGCCATCGTGGGACTGGCAGCCATCAGGGAAAAACTGGAATATTCACATGTGCCAAAACCATTGAAAGGATTAGGTATCACCTTTATTATTACGGCGTTGATGGCCATCGGATTCATGAGTTTTTCCGGAATCGACATTTAATCGACAATAGACAATAACAAATTATTTATTAAAATATGAGTGTATTATTGAGCGTGGGTGGGTTGACGATATGGGCGAGTGTCATTGTATTCCTGCTGATCATTTTGGTGCTTGTGGTGATCATTCTGGTAGCCAAAGCAAAGTTGATGCCTTCCGGTAACGTGAAGATCACCGTGAACGATGAAAAAGAACTGGACGTGCCGATGGGAGGTACCCTGTTGAATACGTTGCAGTCACAGAATATATACCTTTCTTCTGCCTGTGGAGGTGGAGGGACTTGTGCCCAGTGCCGGTGCCGGGTAGTAGAAGGTGGTGGTGAGATCCTGCCTACCGAAAAAGGACATTTCAGTCGCAAGGAACAGTTGAACGATTGGCGTTTGAGTTGTCAGGTAAAAGTGAAGGAAGATATGACCATCATTGTACCGGAAGAGGTATTCGGTATCAAAGAGTGGGAATGTGAGGTGATCTCTAACCATAACGTGGCTTCGTTCATCAAGGAATTCGTAGTGAAATTGCCCGAAGGGGAGAAACTCGATTTCAAACCGGGTTCATACAGCCAGATCAGGGTTCCTAAATATGACCAGATAAGGTACTCAGACTTCATTATCGATGAAGAGTACAAGAGTGAGTGGGATAGAAATAATATGTGGGAACTGGTGGCTAAGAACGAAGAAGACACTGTACGCGCTTATTCCATGGCCAATTATCCCGCAGAAGGTAATATCATTACCCTCAACGTACGTGTGGCAACTCCGCCGTTCGACAGGGAGAAGGGTGCATGGATGAATGTCAATCCGGGTATCGTGTCATCTTATATCTTTAACCTGAAACCGGGTGATAAGGTGATGATGTCGGGTCCATACGGAGATTTCCACCCGATCCTCGATAGTAAACGTGAGATGCTTTGGGTAGGTGGTGGCGCCGGTATGGCTCCACTGCGTTCGCAGATCATGCACCTGACCAAGACGTTAAAAATTACCGACCGGAAAATGTCTTACTTCTACGGTGCAAGGGCACTGATCGAGGCATTCTATCTGGAAGATTTCTATGAACTCGAAAGGGAATTCCCCAACTTCTCGTTCCATCTGGCACTCGACAGGCCCGATCCGGCAGCCGACGCAGCAGGTGTGAAGTATACTCCGGGATTTGTACATCAGGTGATCCACGATACCTATCTGAAAGACCACGATGCTCCCGAAGATATCGAATACTATATGTGTGGTCCCGGCCCAATGGCAAACGCAGTACAGCGTATGCTCGACAGCCTGGGTGTTCCGCCCGAGATGATCATGTTCGACGACTTCGGATAATTACGGAAGGAAATAAACAATCTATATATTTGACGGCATTCTCTGTAGTAGGGGATGCCGTTTCTTTGTATGTCGGGCATGGTATTAAACTGGCAGGATGCAAGTTCCTGTATGT
>NZ_JAXQGC010000048.1:0-58256 GCF_034331125.1 Proteiniphilum sp. | reverse complement strand
AAAGCCTTGCACTGAAAGTGCATAGTTTTAACTAACGAACTTGAAAAATAAAAATGATCCGACAATATTTCAAACAGGCGTGGGAACTGATAAGGCAAAATAAACTCTTCAGTATTATTTACGTTGCCGGAACAGCGCTGGCGATTTCTATGGTAATGGTAATTGCCATCTTTTTCTATCTGAAAACAGGTAATATTTACCCCGAACTGGAACGAAACAGATTGTTATTCGTAAAGATGGCTCAAATAACCCCCAAAGACACTACCGAAAGGTCAAATGCAAGTGCATTCCTATCGTTACAGACAGTAAAAAACTGTTTTTACAATCTTCAATCGGCCGAAGTGGCAACGGCAACACTCTTTACCTATAAAGAGAACTATAAGGTACATACATTGGGGAGTACAATAGACAAAAAGGTATATGTAAAATATACAGATGCAAATTTCTGGAAGGTATTTCAATTTCGTTTTTTACAAGGTAAACCGTTTTCACAGGAAGAATTCGATTCTGCCATTCCATCCGTGGTAATCTCGGAAAGCCTTTCACAGCATCTTTTTCCCAATGGTCAGGCAATCGGAGAATATTTTATCATGAATGAAAAAGAGTACCATGTAAACGGTGTGGTTAAAGATGCATCTTACCTACTTTCGGAATCATTCGCCCATATCTGGCTACCTTATACACTGCACCCAAATCATACGGAAACTTTTGCTCAAGAAGGTATCCTGGGTTTTTTCTCAGTAGTCATTCTTATGAAAAATTCCGGCGATACCCGAAGAGTAAGTGAAGAAATCCATACCAGCCTACAACGATACAGCTCCAATCTTACACACAATATCGACTTATTGGGACAACCCGACAATGTTTTGGCAAGCTCTTTTCGTATGGGAAACAGTCCATTGGATATCAATGATATTTTTCAGAAATTCGTTTTCGTATTACTGATTTTTATGTTGGTGCCTGCAATTAACCTGTCGGGATTAAACAGTAGCCGTATGGAAAAGCGTTTGGCTGAAATGGGGGTACGCAAAGCCTTTGGTGCGCCAAATAGCACGCTGTTAAACCATATCCTTATCGAAAACTTCCTGCTCACACTTATCGGGGCGTTTGTCGGCTTGCTGATATCTTATCTACTGATAACGGTTTTCAGTGATATGTTGCTCAGTGGACTCTCTATCCTATCATCAGATATAGAGACTGTTACCGGAAGCACATCGGGTATAACCCCGGGAATGCTTATCAATTTCACAGTTTTTTCCCAGGCATTCGTGGCAGCACTCATTGTCAACACCTTATCAGCCATTATTCCGGCTTACCGGTTTACAAAAAAGAACATTACCGACTCATTAAGCGAGAACTACACAAATTGAAGTCTGAAAAATATGATACAACATATATTAAAACAAATCTGGACACAACGCCGCCGCAATGGCTGGATCTTCAGTGAATTATTATTAGTTTTCGTACTGTGCTGGTATATTGCGGATTATGCTTTTGTAATGGTACATAACCGGATGATCCCGAATGGATACGATATCACCGATACCTGGCAAATCGTATCTGGAAAGAATATAAATGACAGCACACGTTCCGATTTCGACCGTTTTCTTGATAAAGTCAAACGGTTTCCGGGAGTGCAACATATTTTTGCCACATCGGACTGGGGTGTTACCCCTTTCGGTGGCTCATATACCGGATATCAGATACAACGTGACTCAACATCCACAGGCTATAATGTACAGACCAAAAGAATTGGATCAAACAGTTATTTCGATGTATTTAATATTCATTCAATCAATACGAAACAACCGGCACGGTTATTTTTATCGGACTATAACACGGTCATGCTTACTCAAAACCTGGCAGAATCGTTATTCGGGGAAGAAAGCCCTATAGGCAAAACTGTCTATTTTCACAATAAGACATACCGGGTTACCGATGTAGTAGAAAACCAAAAACGGTTCGACTATTCTCAACCGGGCAATGTGATTTTTTATCCCGATGATCTGAACGAGATGTCATCTCCGGAAATATCTATCCGTACGGGCAGTAATTTTTCCCTGGAGCAATTTAAACGCGAAGTATCATCAGATATAAAATCTTATCGCGCTATACAACGTGCACAGGAGTTTGAGTGGGGAATTACCAAAGAGGTGCGGATAAGAAACGGTGTAATGATTTTCTTCCTGCTCAATATCGCACTGGGAGTTATCGGTACATTCTGGTTCCGTAATCAGACGCGGCGCAGCGAAATAGGGTTGCGCATGGCAATGGGGAGCAGCCACAGGCAAATTCAAACTCAGTATCTTATAGAAGCCTTATTGATATTGACACTAGCTACAATTCCTGCCGTCTTCATCAATATAGTTATTTTGCAGGCAGATCTTATTAAAACGTTGGGGCAGGAAGTAACCAACAGCGGCTATATTACGGCCAACAAATGGCTTCGCTTTCTGATAACAAACGGAATTACCTATATACTGCTTGCCACTATTGTGGCTTTCAGTGCATGGATCCCCGCCCGGCAAGCGTCGAAAGTACATCCGGTGGAAGCATTGAGGGATGAATAGCGGATATGGAACGGTGGAAAGTAGGAAGGAATGAAATCATATTTTTAGTGTAAAAAAACTGGTGGAATACACGCAACTAAAGCAGAGACTGTCCGAATTCGAACTCTGAGTGTTCGTTTTCGGACAGTCCCGTTTTCATTATACACTAACACACAGAAGGTTATATTTTTGGCACATACTTTGTCTATAGACAAACGAATTCGACACAACGAAAATCTTATGCAAAAAATAACTTTCATCACTTTACTTGTTTTATTCTCTCTGGCAACGGGGACGTCAGCACAGCAGGTGCTGACACTCTCCGAAGCCGTAGAAATGGCACGACGGCAATCAGTGGATGCAGCAGTAGCACTTAATGAATTAAAAACATCCTATTGGGAATATCGTACCTACCGGGCAGATCTGCTGCCCGAAGTGAATTTTTCCGCTACCCTCCCTGATTATCGCCGAAGCTATAATCTGTACCAGAGTGAAGACGGCACCTATAAATTTGTCAGAACCAATTCACTGGGTATAACAGGAGATGTCTCCATCGACCAGAATATCTGGCTGACAGGCGGGAAGTTGTCACTCAATACATCATTGCAATATATCGATCCGCTGAATACCAGCGGAGCCAACCGATACTATATGAGTGTACCGGTGGGAGTCACATACTCCCAGCCTATCTTCGGTGTAAATAGCATGAAATGGAAACGGCGCATTGAACCCATCCGGTATAATGAAGCGAAAGCGGCTTACCTGGAAAATGTGGAGATCATCACACTCCGCACCATCACCTACTATTTCCAACTACTGCTGGCAAAAGAAAACCTACATATTGCCGAACAAAACAAGAAAAACGCCGACCGTATTTACGAGATTGCACAGGCACGCCGTAAAATGGGACAGATATCAGAAAACGAACTGCTGCAATTAGAACTTTCGGCCCTGAAAGCAGCATCAAATCTCACCAAAGAACAGTCGGCCCTCAACGGTGCGATGTTCCGCCTGCGGTCGTTTTTAGGATTAAGCGAAACCGATACCATCGATCCGGTTATCCCGGAAATGGTGCAATATCCCGTGATCAGTTATCACGAGGTACTGGAAAAAGCACAACAGAACAACCCGCTTGCACAAAATATCCGTCGCCGTCAGTTGGAAGCAGATTACGAAGTAGCGAAAGCCAAAGGGGCACAACGGGAGATAGATCTGTTCGCTTCAATAGGTTATACCGGACAGGATCAGGTACTCCGCGCAGCATATCAGAACCTGATGGATTATCAGGTAGTGCAGGTAGGAGTGAAGATTCCTATTCTGGATTGGGGAAAACGCAAAGGGCGCGTAAAAGTAGCGGAATCTAACCGCGATGTGATCGCCTCACGCCTCAAACAGGAACAGATGGATTTCAATCAGGATATTTTCCTGCTGGTGGAACAATACAATCACCAGACGGAACAGTTACGTATTGCCCGGGAAGCCGATGAGATTGCGCAAAAACGTTATAACACATCGGTCGAGTCATTCATGATCGGAAAAATCAACACACTCGACCTGAATGATGCACAACTCTCAAAAGACAATGCCCGCGCCAACTATGTCTCAGAAATGCACCTATACTGGTATTACCTCTATCAACTGCGGAGCCTTACATTATACGACTTTGAGAAAGGAGTAAATATGGATGCGGAGTTTGAACGACTGATAAGAGAATAAAAAATAGTAATTTTGCGCTTATGATGATCCTGATAATTGACGATGATGCGATTGTACGTTCTTCACTTTCATTACTGTTGAAACGTGCAGGTTATGAAACCGAAGCGCTAACTTCTCCCGAAGCGGCGCTGGAATTCATACGCCATACTCCACCCGATCTGATGCTTATGGATATGAATTTCTCATTGACGACCAAGGGTGAAGAGGGATTGGAATTGCTGCAGAAAGTCCAGGTTTTTTGTCCAAGGGTACCGGTAATACTGATCACGGCATGGGGATCTATCTCGCTAGCCGTGCGTGGAATGAAGGCCGGGGCTTTCGACTTTATCACCAAACCGTGGGATAACCGCCATCTGCTAAAATCGATAGAAACAGCACTCGAACTGAAAACGCGAAAAATGACCTCCGGCTCGCCACAAACCCGCCGCGAACTGGATAGTCAATACGATTTCTCTTCGATCATCGGTCAATCAAAGGCATTGGTCGATGTGCTCTCCACCGTAGCCCGTATCGCCGATACCAACGCATCGGTATTGATCACGGGAGAAAGCGGAACAGGTAAAGAGTTGATAGCAGAGGCAATTCACAAAAACAGCTCACGAAAAAAACAGCGATTCGTGAAAGTCAATCTGGGAGGTGTATCGCAAAGTCTTTTCGAAAGTGAGATGTTTGGACACCGCAAAGGGGCATTCACAGATGCACATGCCGACCGTACCGGACGCTTCGAACTGGCCGATAAGGGAACCATCTTTCTCGATGAGATCGGCGAACTCGACACCACCTGTCAGGTGAAACTTCTACGTGTATTACAGGACCAGACCTTCGAAGTGCTGGGCGACAGCAATCCCCGGAAAGTGGATGTGCGTGTGGTTAGCGCTACCAATGCCGATTTGCAGCAAATGGTGCGAGATAAGACCTTCAGGGAAGATCTCTTCTACCGCATCAACCTTATTCAAATCCATTTACCGGCTCTGCGTGAGCGTAAAGAGGACATCCCCTTGCTGGCACAATTTTTTGCCGACCGACAATCGACACAAAACAGGCTGCCATCAGTATCATTTACTCCCGAGGCATTCGAATTGCTCCAAATCTTGCCTTTCCCCGGAAATATCCGGGAGTTGAAGAACTTAGTGGAGCGTACCATACTTGTCAGTGGAAAGAGTCGTATTCAGGCAGATGATCTGCAAAACCAGACATCTATGCAGGAAATATCTCCGGCAGCCCACGGCACAATTCAGGGTATGACGTTAGACAATCTGGAAGCGCAGACCATCCGCAATGCTATCGAGCAACACAACGGTAATCTGTCAAAAGCCGCCCGTACATTAGGGATAAGCAGAACCGCCCTTTATCGGCGTATTGAGAAATACGGGTTGTGAAAATGATATAATGATTCGGAGATGTGATGGTGTGATGATTAAAAGATTGAGTGATTTAAATCTGAATTAGTAATCGACGTAGTCAATTAACAATAGGTGTAAGCCAAATCTTGATTCTTGAATCTTGAATCTTGAATTTGGAATTTAAAATATGAAATTGAGAGTATACTTCTATATCCTGGTATTTTTATTGCTGTTGATCTTCGGGTTCACACTCTACGAAAACCTGCATACATTGTCGTGGAAAACAGTAACCTTAGAAGGACTCATTCTGGTGGCACTGGTATATCTGGCTGTTTTCTACCGGAAAACGGTACGCCCGCTGCAAACGATCAGTAGCGGAATGGATCTGCTCCGGGAACAGGATTTCAGTTCCAAACTCCGGGAGGTGGGACAATATGAAGCGGACAGAGTCGTCGCTATTTTCAATAAGATGATGACACAATTGAAGAACGAACGTCTCCAGCTCAGGGAGCAGAACGAATTTCTCGACCTGCTCATCTCCGCTTCCCCCATGGGTGTCATCGTACTAAACTATGATCATCAGATCACCGACCTGAATCCTACGGCAGTTAAACTACTGGATCTGGATAATGCAGATGAAATAAAAGGTAAAAAACTCTCCGAAATAAAGGGATCGGTACCGATCGACCTTTCGGAAATCCCCATGCACGAAACCCGTTCTATAGGCTTAAGTAACGGTACCGTATATAAATGTACGCTGGAATCGTTCGTCGACCGGGGATTCCCTCGTCCGTTCTATTTAATCGAGGGTCTTACCGAGGAGGTACGCAGAGCCGAGAAGAAAGCATACGAAAAAGTGATCCGTATGATATCGCATGAGGTGAACAATACCACTGCGGGGATCACCTCTACCCTCGATACTGTGATCGAGGAACTGGCGTCTCTTTCCGAAGCGCAGGATATGCGCCAGGCCATGCAAATTTGCGTGGAGAGGTGCTACGGGATGAGCCGCTTTATTACCAACTTCGCAGATGTGGTAAAGATTCCGAAAGCGGAGCGGGAACCTGTCGACCTGAACCGGTTAATCGGCAACCTGACGCGTTTTATGGAAGTGATGTGCCACAACAGGAATATTCAACTCACTTTTCAACCCGATGAAAACCTCCAACCGGTATTACTCGACACATCACTGTTTGAGCAGGTGTTGCTTAATATCATCAAGAACTCGGTAGAAAGTATTGAAGAAGGGGGAAAAATAGTCATCACCACAGGTTCGCAACCGCGAACACTGGTCGTGGCGGATAACGGCAAAGGAATCAGTAAGGAGATCGAGAAAAAGATATTTAATCCCTTCTTTTCCAGTAAACCCCAGGGACAAGGAATCGGGCTGCTTTTTATCCGCGAAGTACTTACCCAGCACGACTTCCAGTACTCTCTCCGCACTTATCCCGACGGATGGACCCGGTTTATTATCCGATTCGATTAAAGATATCTATATCTTGTTTATAACTCCAGATTCCGGCAATGTAAATTATTTTATTCTCTATAAAATATAATACTGTAAAACGTCCTTGAGAGATTACTTCCGCTTAATGTCACCATGCTGAATACCTCTCCCCTTCTCAAAATCTTCTTCTGCCTCATTTAATCTTTGCTCTAATTCTTCCAAAGAATATGTACACGGAGATCCCGAAGTTAAACGTTGATAAAGTTTTTCAAGACTATCCAAAATAGTCTCATCGGTTCTATCATCCAAGATATCTTTTATAAGTTTTATTTTTAGTTCAAGTACTGCTACCATCATTATATTTCTGGTTTTATAAAGCTCAAAATTAGGGTAAAAGATTCAAAGCACAAAGTTATAATATCACTTTTATGGTTGGCTTATTGTCCAATCATAAGAGAAGTAGATATACCAAGAGACATCTTTCAAAGAGAACTTTTCATATACTAATTAAAAGTGGTATATTTACAAATCGTATAATATATGGCTAATAGCAAAGAGCAGAATGTATTTATAAATCAGAAAAATTTCTAGTAATGGCAGACATTACTCAAATATTAGACATACTCAATACTTCACCAAGTGTCGAATTGCTGCGTTTACGAAATAGAGAAATGATTATTACTTTTCTTGTGGAAATATTTTCAGACCAGCAAGGGGGTATTCCGTCGGAAAACATTCATGTCAATTTAGCCGATTTTCTGGAAGAAAACGAAATTGAGAATGACGAAGAGAATGAGATTAGCACATTTGACACCTATGAGACCAAAGCTAAAAAATACATTCTTAACTGGACAAACAAAGGATTCTTGACAAATTACGCTGACGAACGGGGAGAAATTTTCTATGAACTTTCCACGCATTCAAGTAAAACCATAGATTGGTTGGCAAGTCTGAAAAAAGAAGAATTTGTAGGTACTGAATCAAAATTCAACACTATTCTGAATCAGTTAGAGGAACTGGTTGAGTTTACCAATGAGGATACTGAAAAACGTATTGAATTATTGGAAAAAAAGAAATTGGAAATCGAACAGCAAATACAGCGTATTAAAATTGGCGAAGACATAAAAGTGTTTGAAGAATTTGAAATCGTTCCTCGTTTCAATCAGCTCAATCAATCTGCCAAAGAGTTACTGTCGGACTTCAAAGAGGTAGAAGACAATTTCAAAGAGATAACCAAAGGCATTTACCAAAAACACGCTGATGGGAGTCTGACAAAAAGCGATATTCTGGAATTTACTTTCGATGCACTTGAGGAGTTGAAAGAGAGTCAGCAAGGCAAGAGTTTCTACGCTTTTTGGTCATTCATATTAAATCCAGAGTTACAGCACAAATGGGATAGATTAACCAAAGAATTGTATAGAACATTACAAGAAAAATCTATCCCGGTTAACGATCCTTTTCTGAAAGGGATGAAGAAACATTTACATAGTTCAGGACAAAAAGTATATAAGGCCAATGATAAAATGGCGGATAAATTGAGCCGCATTATCCGTGAAAGCGAAACTTCAAAATCAGAAGCTACAAAAAATGTCATTCAGGAAATAAAAAAACAACTGATTACAATCAGTAAGACAAGGAGAAAGCCTGATATTTCCTTTGAGTTAGAGACTGAAATGGATGTCAATATACCATTTGAAAGAAAAATAACGCTTGAACAAAAAGAAGAAATCATATATGTGCAGAAACCTCAAATTGCAGACGAAGAGATTTATTCTTCCAATCATTTCAACAAATTATTTTCTCAATTAAACATTGACCGGGAATTACTCCGGAGAAGAATTAAGGATGTGTTGAAAGAAAGATCTCAAACAACGCTTTTAGATGTAGTTGAATTTCATGGAGGAATTGAAAAGGGTTTACCAGAGTTATTGGCATATATGAGTATTGTAAAAGAATTTAAACATGCAATCAACCCGGATAAAACTCAGGGTATTGTTTTTGATATTGAGAACAAAAAACAAATCAGAATCCCCGAAATTATTTTGACCAAATGAACAGCTTAGAAAAAAATATCAAACCGTATAGCAAGGCAATCGCAAAATTACTTAGATCTTCGATCATAGAGAGAAATTCAGAGATATTATGGAATGATATACTTAATTATCAAACCGAAATTCAAGATTACATCAGCCTGATTGGTTTGGAACTCATCGTGAAAAAAGATGACGGTTTTGCTTATGTAAAACAATTTGAAGATAGTGAAGGCAATACGCTCGGCTTAGTTACAAGAAGTCGAATAGGATTTGAAACATCAATCATACTCGTGGTTTTACGACAAAGCTTAGAAGATTTTGACAGCAATCCAATACAGTTGGCAACGGAAAAATTTATTACGAATATAGAAATCAAGGAGGAATTGGAACTCTTTCTACAAGAAGGGTACAACAAGCTAAAATTCCAGAAGGATCTGGATAAATATATCCGACAGGTCACAGAATTAGGTTACCTGAAAGTTGTCAGCGAAAAAGACAACGAAACGAGATACCAAATTCATCGAATTATCAAAGAGAAAATTACGCTCGATGAATTATATAGTTTTCAAACAAAACTGAAAGAATATGTTGAGTCTATTTAGCACAAGTTCTGACGATGCAGGTTTCAGGCTCCAATATATGGAAGTTTTTAATTGGGGAACATTCGACCAGCATATTTTTAGAATAAACCCTCAGGGCAATAATTCATTATTGACAGGTGCCAATGCATCGGGAAAAAGCACCTATATAGATGCGCTACTGACCTTAATGGTTCCAATTAAAAAAGATCGCTTTTACAATCAGTCATCAGCCGCTGTTAAAAAAGGCGACCGTACGGAAGAGACATACGTACTGGGCCATTATGGGACCATTCTGGAAGAAGGAAAAAGTTCGATTTCTAAGCAAATGCTGCGTGATACAAGCACATATTCAGTCATTCTTGCATCCTTTTCAAACACCGATCAAAAGAAAATCACCTTGTTTCAAGTACGCTGGTTTTCAAACAATGAATTAAAGAAACAATTTGGAGTTGCCCACGTTCCGCTTGAAATAGGGAAAGATTTTACTCAATTTGACAGGTATGGAAACTGGAAAAAACGTTTAGATAGGACTTATAATGCGAACTCATCCAAAAAAAGAATTGAGTTTGTCGACAGTGCGGCAGCTTATGCCACAAGAATATCCGGCTTATTCGGAATGCGTTCTGACAAAGCATTGAGTCTATTTAATCAGATTGTGGGTGTAAAGGTGCTGGAAGATTTAGACCTGTTCATCCGGACGAATATGCTGGAAGAATTAGATGCCGAATCGGAATTTATTCAACTCAAAGAAAGTTTCCTGACCTTAATGGACGCCAAGACCAATATTGAAAAAGCCAAAGAACAAATCAAACAACTGACTCCCATCAATGAAATTGCAATCAAGCTGGACAAGATTCAGGAAGATTTACAGTTATTGAATACCTCTAAAGATACGGCAATATTTTGGTTTGCAAAGAAAGCAACAGAATTAGGTGAGAAGGAATTAGAAAAATGCAAGGAGAAATTACAACAGTTGAATCAGGAGATAGCAGAATTGCGGAGGGAAGAAGATGAATTAAAACAAGAGGAAAGAAGTATTTCTATTGCTATTGAGAGAGATGAAGTTGGAAGCAAGATCAAAGATTTAGAAAAAGAAATCAAGCAGTTGGAACAAAAACGGGATAACAGAAAAACAAAGATCGATGATTACAATAAAATTGCTCAAAGCATCAAATTAAGTACGAACCCTAATGAAGAAACCTTCATGGAAACTAGAGAAAAAGCCAAACAGTTAAAACAAAACACACAACTAAAGATTGAAGAGGAAAATGATAATCTCCGGACGTTAAAAAACAAAGAAGATGAATTATCACAGTTAACGGAAGATTTAGTAAATACAATTCAAACGCTACAAAAAAACAAAAACAATATTGCCGGCCGTGAAGCCGAAATACGAAATGAAATTATTGAACATATCGGTGCAAGCAAAGAAGAAATTCCATTTATTGGAGAATTAATCAGGGTGAAAGAAGATGAATTGGCATGGGAGTCGTCTATTGAAAAAGTGCTTCACAACTTTGCCTTACGTATGATTGTGCCTACAAAATATTATTCAAAAGTAAACCAATATGTAAACAATCATAATTTAAGAGGCCGAATTCGTTATGACAAGTACGAAGGACAGGATTATTTAAGTAATTTTCGGCATAAGAATATCAACGAAAACTCCCTTCTAAATAAAATTGAGATAAAGCCAAAAACGGAATTCTACGGTTGGATTGAAAATTATTTAGAATCACAATTTGATTTTGTTTGTGTCGATACACTCTCTGAATTCGAACGTTATTCAGAAATGGCCATCACCCAAAACGGACTGATAAAATTCAAAAGAGGAAGACACGAAAAAGATGATCGTCCACATATTATTAGAAAAGAAAATTATGTCTTAGGATGGGATAATAAAGAAAAAATAGCTGTTTTAAGAAAAGAGTTGACCAATTTACAAAGTCAGCAAACTGAAAACAGAAAAGCCATTGTCAATAAAAATACCGAAATAAAAAATTTAGGGATCTACAAAGACGAATGTCATAACTTATTTTCAAAATACGAGAAATACGATGATATAGACTGGCAATCATACGCCAAAGAAATACAGAGAAAAAGAGAAGAGAAAGAGGCTTTAGAAAAGACCAACGACAGGGTTAAACAGTTACAAACACAATTGCAAAAAGTACAAGGTGATTTAAAACAACTGTCGGAAATCGATATAAAAAATAAGGACAGAGAGATTTTCCAAACTGAAGGAGAACAAAAGAGTATCGAGAAAACAATCAATGACAATAAAGCGATCATTGGAGCTTTGGGCAATATCGACATTTTACTATTCGAAACTCAAAATCCTGATCTGTTAAACATTGAATATGCAAATCTTGAAACTGAACGTACAAATTTCCAAGTAAAAAAATCAAGAGAAATATCAGAATTGGATAGACAAAAGCGCTCGAACGAAGACGATGTAAAAATCAAAATCAATGCATTCAAGCAACCATCAGAAGAAATTACCAATAAATTCAAGGATTGGCGTTCAGACGTAAATTCACTTCCCGATTCAATTAATCTGGAATTTATCAGCGAATACCAGAAACTTTTGGAGAGATTGGAAAAGGACAATCTCCCAAAATTTGAAAAGAAATTCAACGACTATCTGGAAGAGACTATAACCAATAAAGTGGGCGACTTCAGGATGTTTTTTGAAAACTGGTCGGATTCGATCAAGGAAAATATCAGACATCTGAATGATTCTTTGAGTGAAATAGACTTCAAAAACAATCCGAAGACATATATTCAGCTTATTGCTTCACCAAAAAAGAATAATGAAGTACTGGAATTCAGAAAACTTTTGGCAGCAGCAGTACCCAATATATATCAGATGAATGCTTCCATTGAAGGAAAGAAGCACCATTTTAATGAAAATATTCAGCCTTTTATTGAAAGATTAGATAAGGAAGAATGGCGTAAGGAAGTTATGGACGTTCGCTCCTGGTTCAATTATAAAGCCGAAGAATTTTACAAGGAGAACCAACAAAAATTTAAAACCTATGAAAATATGGGACAGCTTTCAGGCGGCGAAAAAGCTCAACTAACATACACGATTTTAGGTTCTGCGATAGCTTATCAGTTTGGTTTAACAAAAGAGGGACTACAAAGCAACTCTTTCCGTTTTATCGCGATCGATGAAGCATTCAAGGCACAGGACGAGGATAAGGCCCGATATCTGATAACATTATGCAAGCAACTCCATCTTCAGTTGTTGGTTGTTACTCCAAGTGACAATATTCATATCGTTGAAAACGACATTTCATTCGTACATTATGTGGAGCGTAAGGAAGAAAGACATTCATGGCTATATGACATGCCGATTGAACAATTCAAAGAAGAAAAAGATAAGTATCTGAATAAATGATTACACCGCAGCAAATAAAAAACAAAGCTGAAAGGAAATACATTTCTTTTCTACAAGATTTGGTTAAGAATATGCCATTCTCAAAATTGGTTATCCGTGGAGACAAGTCTTACACCAAATCTTCATTATCTGAATTTGAAAGAGAGATACAACTAATCGTCAGCCATTCCAAAGAGAAAAAGGGGTTTGGTTACACAGTTAAATTCCAAAGGGTTAAAACAAAGCACTTAGGCATACAAGACTTACCTGAATCAATCTACTTTGAAACTGAAAAAGATTTCTTGAAGTTTTTGGGAAAGGAAAGAGAAGTCGAATTGTTCAAAGCCAATATGGAGAAAATCATGAATACCTTTCCCGAATTAAAAGAATGGGTATTCAAATATCCTTCAAGAGTAATTGATTACCAATCCGAATGGATAAATATTCTCAAAGTGTGTCAATATTTCAGACAAAATCCCAGACCCAACCTATATATAAGGGAATTACCGATAAATGTACACACAAAATTCGTCGAAAACCTTCAAGGTGTAATCAGAGATTTGCTGGACGTTCTCATTCCTGAAAGTATCAACGCCGAAGAAAAACAATTTGAAAAAAGATTCAACCTGAAATATGCCGAACCTCAAATCCGATTCAAAGTTCTTGACAAAGAAATCAGTGAAAAGTGCTTTTCTGGAGTCGATGATATGGCTATTCCTGTGAGCCAATTTCGAACGCTTGACTTGCCAATTGGCAGAGTAATTGTTTTGGAGAATAAAACAACATTCTATACAGCATTGACACTTCCTGAAATGCATAAAACAATTGCATTGTTCGGAAGTGGATTTAGCGTCTCTAATCTAAAGGTTATTAAGTGGTTTTCAGACAAAGAACTAATCTATTGGGGGGACATAGATGTGCAAGGATTTGAAATTTTGTCGCAATTCAGAAGTTACTATCCTAGTGCAAAAAGTATTTTCATGGACAAAAAAACATTTGAAAAATTCTTCGAAAATGACAGTGGAACACCGACAAATGTTTTTGCAAAACTTAATCTGACAGATGAAGAACAACAGCTTTACGATATTTTAAAAATAAACAACTGGCGGCTCGAACAAGAGAAAATTCCATTTGATTATGTAAACGAATATTTCAAAATAAGATCTATTTCATAGCATAAAAATCACTATATTTGTATTTCATGTTACTAACTATTCAACCAGATAGAATACTCAAATAAAGAGTTTGACAGAATACAATTAATGAATAAATATATGACAACAAGAATTGAAATAAAGAATTTTAAGTCAATTAAATATATTGCTCTTGAGGATTGTAAAAGGATAAACCTTCTAATCGGAAAGCCGAATGTAGGAAAGAGTAATATATTAGAGGCGTTGGCTACATTTAGTTTACCTTATGCTCGGTATATAAATAATAAATCTCTCCAACAATTTATCCGTTGTGAAAATGAATCGGATTTATTCTATAACGGTGATATGTCCAAAGATGTAGAAATCCATACGGATTCTGATAAGTTTGTTTTTCGCTCAAATAAAACAAGCCATATCTCTCGTTTAAATGGATTTCTAAATGAAAAATCGGTTGTGGAATTAACCGGACTGAGAATTAAGCAGACAGGAGTCGAAATGCCTAATAAGGGTGTAAGAAGTTATTTTTTTCCAACACCTTTTCAATTTGAAAATACAGGTGTTAAGTTCCTACAACCGATCACCGGATGTAATCTTTCTTCTGTGTTACAATCATTGGAAAGTACAAAGAAAGAGATTTTAGATATTGTAGCTTTGTATGGATTTACACTTTCCTTTGATCAATCAAGTCAGCAAATAAAACTACTCAAAACTGTTTCAGACGGTAGTATTTATCTTGTTCCATTTAATTCTATTGCTGATACTTTGCAGAGAATAATGTTTTATAAAACAGCTATCGATAGTAATGAAAATGCTATTTTAACATTTGAAGAACCCGAAGCTCATTCTTATCCTCCTTACATTTCTAAAATAACAACTGACATTATTCATTCAGAAACGAATCAATTCTTTATAACGACACATAGTCCTTATGTTCTTAATGAATTTCTGGAAAACAAAAAAGAAGATTTAGCAATTTATCTTATTGATTTTAAAGGTGGAGAAACAACAGTAAAAGGTTTGTCTGAAAAAGAAATAGATAAAGTATATCGGTTTGGCGTGGATTTATTTTTTAATGCAGAAATATTTTTGAATAAATGAATGGGCTCACAATTATACCGGAATGTTATCTAGATACCTGTCTTACGGAGACAATTACGTGGTGTTTTGACCAGTTCAATCACCAAAAAGGTTGTGGAACAGTTATCAAGAAAATGAAAGAAAAGTTTAACGACAGTTTTGCTGTGGGAGTTATTGATAAAGACAAACGAGAAGTTCCTTATATGCAAGAATTTGAATTAATTGTTTCTCATGAATCTTTGTTTCTGTATAAACATAGCACAAACCATCATTATATAATTCAAATAAGTCCTGCTATTGAAAAGTTTTTCTTAAAAGCTGCAAATGAAATGGGCGTTGATATTACAATAGAATATGGACTTCCTACAGATATATACGCTCTTACAAAAATAACAAAGCAGGTGTCTGGTAAAAATGAAAATGCTTTCAAGACTTTTAAGAAACTCTTTACGCAAATTTCTGATGCCACAGAATTTCGCAGATTAGCTGAACTAATTAAGTATCTAGGCAACAATACATATAATGTCAATATTGAAGAATTAAAAAGAATTTTTGCCTAAGTAGGCAACCAGATTACCGCCATCTTAAAACCAATGAAAAATGAAATATGCCGTCAACAACAAACTTGTTCCACGAATCGGATTACTTTGATAAAAAACGTAATATGATCACACGGCAAGGGTATCGAGCATCTTATTGAGGTTAAGGCTGCGGGCCGAAGCGTCGAATATTTTGCGGTATTCTCCGTTCAGTTTATAGAGCGATTCATGTGATCCGGTTTCTACTAAGCGTCCGTCCTTTAACACATGGATCACGTCGGCATCGATGATCTGCGATAGCGAGTGTGAAATAATCACCACGGTACGTCCCTCCTTAATGGCATCGAGGCTCATTTTAATATGCTCTGTAGCTATCGCGTCGAGACTGGCAGTAGGTTCATCGAGAAAGATCACGGGTGGATTCTTCAGGAACAGCCGGGCAATGGCAATTCGTTGCTGTTGGCCGCCGCTCAGATTAAAAGCATCGGTATCGTAACCCTCCGGAAGTAAAAGTACCTGTTCATGAAGGAAAGCCCTTTTCGAAGCTTCGATCACCTCTTCCCGTGTAGCGTCGAGTTTCCCGTAAAGGATATTGTCGTAGATTGTTCCTTTAAAGATATGATTCTTTTGCAGCACCAGACCTATATTATTCCGCAACGAACCATTCTCATAGTCTTCCAGGTTGATCCCGTCCAACAGGATATTTCCACTATCGGGTTTATAAAATTTACAGAGAAGATTGATGAGTGTGCTCTTACCGGCACCGCTCAATCCTACGATGGCGGTGGTCTTTCCTTTTTCAAGGGAAAGATTTATATCCGAAAGCGCCTGCTTTCCGTTAGGATAGGTGAAGGTGACATCACGTACTTCAAACTGCCCCTGCACATTCCCGGCCCTGATATCACCTCCGAGTTCCACTGCATCGTCGTTGGCAAGCACTTCAAAAAAACCGTCGGCATAGATCAGGGCGTCGTTGACCTGGTCGTAGATACGATGTAACTGGCTAATAGGCGCCGATACGTTGCGGAAGAGCATGATATGCATCATAATGGCACCGATTCCCATCTGTCCGTCAAGTACAAGAAAGACGGTCAGAATGATGATGAGTACTACCCCGATCTGTTGGATAAACGATTTCAGGCTCTCATAGACATAGCTTGTCCGACGGGTCTGTAACTGGTTGTTCAGCATCTCCATTTGTACGTCGTATTGCTTCTTCCCTTCCGGTTCTTCGCGTACAAAACTCTTGATCACCGTGATGGAATCGATAATATTGATCAGCCCGTGATTCTTACGCTCCCGCTGCCCACGCAACTGGATACGCCATCCTTTCAGGCGGCCTGCCTGTTTCTGGCTTACGTAGAAATAGGCCGGCATGATGATCGTTGCCAGCAAACCCACATAAAGATTGGCGTTATACATCACCACAAGAGCGATAATGGCGGTAGAGAACAAGGGTAATATATCGAGGAAGAAGTTCTGCACCAACCCGATAAGGCTCTCTATTCCCCTGTTGATCCTGGTTTGCAGCAATCCGGTCTGATTCCCGGGTTCAGAGAAGAATGACATTTTGTAGCTGAGTATCCTCTCCACCGACGCCTGAGACAGGTCGCTCCCTACTTTGATACGAATTTTTTCACCAAAATATTTCTGTCCAAACTGGATACCAATATTCAACAACTCATTGGCCAACATAATGGCAGAAATAATCAGCAGCAATCTCATCCCATTCTGAAACGGATCGGGCTGCCGGAGTAAATCTTCCACACGGTTAATCGTTTCATTCACTAAAAGCGGATTTACCTGGGCGGCAAAAGATCCGACCAGTGTAAGAAATAGGGTTCCCGCTATCATCCCTCTATAGGGTTTCACAAAAGGAACCAGGTTCCGGAAAAGGGCTTTAAAAGATTGGGTGTAAGTTTCTTTATTAATCATTGGGAATTGGACTTTACAAAATTAAAAGGGTTTAACCTGTTTCGTTTCCTCTTTAAAACCTAGTTCTATTAAAATATATTTTACCGTCCCATTGTTACAATATCGCTCTTCAATTAATCATTAAATGTAAAAATCTCAATTTTGAGAATAATTTGCTACCTTTGAAACCAAAATACTTTCAATTACACATATCAGAGCAAGCAAGCCTGGTTCTTATAAGTATTTTTCGAGAAAGAGTAGATAAATAATTTCAAAGGTACCATTTCACAGCAATATGAATACTGAACAAAAAAATAACGTATTACTCTCCCTTGTACAGCTATTGGAGTTAAACAGGGGGAATATCAAAGAGGCCAATGAGGCGGATATGCAAGCCTTTCCCGGCATGGATGATTCCATGAAAGACCGACTTAAGGTGGATGATAAAAAGATCGATGGAATGATCCGCTCATTGGAAGAGGTTGCTTCCCAACCTGATCCGGAAGGGAGAATCCTCTATGAATTCGTACGGGAAGACAGACTGCGTATTGTCAACCAGACGGTACCATTCGGAACTATCCTGATCATTTACGAGTCGCGTCCTGACGTTACCATCGAAGCGGCAGCAACAGCATTCAAGGCGGGTAATAGGATCCTATTGAAGGGAGGTAAAGAGGCCCGTCAGACAAACATTCTGCTTACAGGGCTGTGGCAACAGGCACTCGACGGACAAAATGTCAATACGGATTGGGTACAATATCTGGACCTGTCCCGGGAGGAGACACAGAGCCTGATCAAGGAAAACAGCCACAGGGTGGATCTCATTATTCCCCGTGGCGGAGAAGGATTGATCCGGTTCGTACAGGAAAACGCTTCGGTGCCTGTTATTGTGAGTGGCAGAGGTAATAATTTTCTCTTTGTGGATGACAACTCCGATTTCGGAATGGCTGTCCGGCTGGTGCTGAACGGCAAAAAACGTATCAGCGTATGTAACGCCATAGACAAGGTGCTGTTGCATAAAGGCCTCGATGAATTAGAAGAAAAACTGTCTTATCTGGTCACACATCTCTCGGGAAAAGGCATTGAGGTGTGGGGAGACAAAGACATAGCATCTCTATGCAACACCATTAAGATAGAAAACGATGCTGCCACACTCTGCGAAGAATACCTGGCTCCGAAACTATACCTCACTCTGGTAGACGGGATACAGGATGCCATCAATATGATCAACCGCTATTCTGGCGGACACACGGCAGTGATCGTCACCAACGACGCCACAAACACCACAGAATTTATGCAACAGGTAGATTGTGCTGCGGTATATCACAATGCTTCGTCGCGTTTCACCGACGGCGGACAGTTTGGAGTTGGTGCTGAGATCGCCATCAGTACCCAAAAACTCCATTTCCGTGGGCCACTGGGTGCCCAGGAATTGGTAACAAACAAATGGTTTGTGTATGGAAACGGGCAGATAAGAGAGTGAAAAATGAAAAGTGAAAAATGAAGAATTAAAAGTGAAAAAGAAACTAATCATTAAAATAGGTACGTCTACGTTAACGGCCGGAACAAATAGGATATCATTCGCGGTGATCGAGAGTTTGGCACGACAGATCGTGGAACTAAAAAAAGAATATGATATCGTAATCGTCTCATCAGGCGCGATTGCAACAGCGAGACAATTTGTAGAGATCAACGGGTTCAATAAACATGTCGATTCCAAACAGGCGCTCGCGGCTATCGGACAAACAAAACTAATGGAACTGTACGACAATATTTTCAGTACATTCGGACTGAATATCGCACAGATACTATTGACTTATCGTGATTTCGAGAATCCGGTAGCCAACGAAAATACCCGCAACACCATAAAACGACTCTGGCAGGTTGATTATATCCCTATTGTAAATGAGAATGATACCGTTTCCATCGAAGAGATAGTGCTGGGGGATAACGACAAACTTTCGGCATTGGTATCTGTCATTACTGAGGCAGATCTGCTTGTCCTTGTCTCCGATATCGATGGTATTTTCAATCGGAACCCTCATCTACATGCCGATGCACAATTGATCGCCGAAGTCACCGATTTAGATTCCATCAAAGAATTTATCGAAGAGAAAGAGTCCCTCCTCGGAACCGGCGGCATGTCGTCTAAAGTACATGCTGCTGAAATTTGTATGCAACACAATGTTGAAATGTGGATCGTGAACGGACAACGTGCCAATTACATCATCAATGCTATGGGTGATCGTATCCCCTTTACACGATTCGGGAAAAAGGTGGGAAAGTGAAGAGTGATTAGATAAATATGCCAATGAGAGAAGGAGGATAGGTTGATTTGATGACACTTTTAGTTTTTAATTTTTCACTTTTAATTTATTAATTTATTAATGAGCGTGAAACATGGTTTTATAGGCTTCGGCAATCTGGCCAAAGCGGTTTATCAGGGCTTAAAAGAGGAAGAAGGGATTGAGTTCGCCTACTACGCCAGAAGCCGGAGAGAAATAGATATACCCTATTATGAAAGGATGGATGATCTGGTTGCCTTTGCAGATGTGATCTGGCTGATGGTAAAACCACAGGATTTGTCCGCTGTGCTGGAGCAACTGAAGCCGCTCAACAGAGCCGGCAATACCATCGTCTCCCCCGTTGCCGGCAGAAATATAGCTTTCATTGAACGTTATCTGGGTAAAGAGCAACTGATCGTGCGCATCATGCCCAATCTGGCAATGGCTTACCGTAAATCGGTGACTGCTTTCGCCACCAATCAGCCCGGGAACCGGAATGCAACAGAAATTTTCAACCTGCTGAAAAAATTGGGGAAAGCTGTACAATTGGAAGAGAGCGGCTTCGACCTGTTCACCGCAGTCTTCGGAAGTGGCCCCGCTTTTATCCTCTCCTTTATTCAAATTTTCAAGGATAAAATGCAGGAATTCAATCTCCCGGGATCACTTCTCGACGAACTCCTGTTGGAACTTACGCAGGGAACCACCCTCTATTTCACCCAAAATCAAAAAAACTACAGCATAGAACAGTTGATACAGAATATCACCAGTAAGGGCGGAACGACCCAGGCCGGTCTCGATTACTCCCGTACGCATGAAATAGGGAAACACTTCGAAGGGATACTCGATGCAGCGAGAAACCGGTCGGAGGAGATGAGTAAAAATGGAGATTGAATGGAGAAGACAAGTATCCAATACAATATCATGAATATGCTCTCTTCTCCCTCATTGAATAAGAGGGATATTGTATCCATCCTGAAAATGGATACAAGGGAAGGGATGGATGCCTTGCAATCGTTGGCCATGGAGGTCAAACAGGAAAGGGTTAACCGAATAGTCTATTTCCGTGGGCTGATAGAATTCTCAAACCAATGCCGAAAAAACTGTTTTTATTGCGGATTAAGAAAGGCGAACAAAGGGGTAAACCGTTTTCGCCTCTCTGAGGAAGAAATTCTCAAGGCAGCTGACTTTGCCCATGAAAACCGCTATGGGTCGTTAGTCCTACAATCCGGAGAAGACCAAAGCGAAGATTTTACAGATTTTGTTTGCAGGGTTGTAAAACAAATCAAATCGAGATACGACCTGGGCATTACCTTATCGTGCGGTGAGCAGAGTGAGGAGACCTACCACCGTTTCTTTGAAAGTGGAGCGCACCGTTATCTTCTGCGCATAGAGACCGCTTCTCCTGATTTATATGAAAAGTGGCATCCGGAAGATGGTAAACATCGGTTCGTAACTCGCCTGAATTGCCTGAAATCATTAAAAGAAATCGGGTTTCAAGTGGGTTCAGGAAGTATGGTGGGTGTACCTTATCAGACCTATGAAGATATCGCGGGTGATATTCTTTTCCTGCGAGACATGAGAGTGGACATGATGGGAATAGGCCCTTTCATCGAACATTCAGCTACCCCATTCTACCGGAGTGAAGCTTATTCCATACGACAGGAAGAGCGGCTAGGCCTCACATTAAGAATGATTGCAATTCTGAGAATATTACTCAAAGATGTCAATATCGCTTCCACCACCGCCATGCAGGTACTCGACAAATTCGGACGTGAAAAGGGTTTACTCTTTGGAGCCAATGTGATTATGCCGAATCTCACACCTCTCATCCATAGAAAAGACTACCTCCTTTATGAAGATAAACCATGCCTCAACGAAGATGCCTCTCAATGTAATAATTGCCTTGAAGCACGTATAGCCTCTGTAGGTGAAACGATCGGATACGGAGAGTGGGGGGATCCGTTACATTTTTTCCGGCGCACCAAGACATCTTAGTTCATTGGCACATTGACTTATTTCTCCGCTTTGGCCTTATAGGCAATAGCGTAAAAACGGATTTGTTTGATTACCGAGAGTAATCCGTTAGAGCGCGTTGGTGAAAGATGTTCGGTAAGTCCGATCTCTTTCATAAAGCGCAAATCGGTATTGATAATTTCATCGGGGGTACGTCCGTTAAATACCCGTAGTACCAGTGCTAGCAATCCCTTCACTATGATGGCGTCACTTTCCGCCTGGAACCAAAGCTTTCCGTCACGATAATCGGTCTGCAACCAAACACGGCTTTGACATCCCTCAATAATATTCTCGGGGATTTTATATTTTTCATCGATCGGTTGCAGAGCGTTTCCTTGTTCAATAATAACGGCATATTTATCCATCCAGTCATCGTAGATGCTGAACTCATCAATAATTTCCTGTTGTACTTCGTCTATCGTTTGTATCATGTTCCTTTTTCTGTATAAATCACTTCCATTACTGTCTGTCCGGCTGCTTTAAGGCTGCCCCTGTCAATATTGCGCATATCATCTCTATGGGTATGCCAATGTGAAGCAAACCCCGTATGTGTATCAGTTTTCAGATTGATTATATTGATGCTTGGAGCCCGCTGGTGTTGGTTCACCGACAGATGATCATCGGTGATATACCCCCCGTTCTGTGGCAGGAAGTAATTGCCATGTCCCAACTTAGCTGCGGTGCTCCACACTTTGTCTAATATGTTCGGTGCATACTTCATAGAATAACCCTCTTTCAGAAAAGTTGCATTTGCAGCGCCGACCATATCCAGTAAAATACCATAATCCGCTTTGTAATTCTCCACATGCGGTTGCTCCGACCAATATCGAGAACCGAGACACCACCACTCTCCCTGCACCCAATCGGTATCGAAAGAGGGTTGCCCCCAATCTTCCAGGTCGAAAAAGATAATATCAACTCCCACCTCCACCGGGTATTGCTGCAGATTACGGGCTATTTCGAGCAGTGTCCCTACCCCACTTGCCCCATCATCGGCACCGGCAATAGGTTGTTGTTGCCTGCCGGCATCCGATTCTTCATCGGCAAAGGGCCGCGTATCCCAATGGGCAAAAAGTAAAATTCTTTTCTCCTTTTCAGGATAATAACTCCCTATGATATTGCGTAACGTCAGATTTTTACCGTCGTAGTGAGTGATATCCGCCTTTTGTTCTGTCACTTGTGCACCAAACTCGGTTAGTTTTGCCGCTAAGTAATCTCCACAGGCCTGATGTGCCGTCGTGCCGGGTACTCTGGAGCCAAAAGCTAACTGTTTCTCCACGAAGGAATAGGCACTATCGGCGTTGAAATCCGGAGAAATTTGGAGGTACGGTTCCGTCACAACCGTGTACTTACTCGATTGACAAGAATTACACGATATGGAAAACATCACTCCGGCTATCAATAAAATCAACAGGAAAAAATTACCCGCTCGTTGCATATTTTATTTTAAGTAAATCAACTAATCATTACTGATTCTTCTGATAAGAAAAATTCGAAATCCCTATATTCTGATAAGTCTCTCTCAACGCCTCTTCATTGTCGGAGATAACCAACAATTTATCTCCTGCATGCAGTTCGGTCTGTCCGGTCGGCACAAAAAATTGTTCACCTCTTTTCACCATAACCACCAGAGTCTTATCCGGCAAAGGCATCTCTATCAGATTCTTACCATACTTCAAAGTCTCATCGGTGATCAATATCTCCGTCATAGCCGACTTGATCTCTTCTGCAAATTCCACGTCGAAATCCTCCAACGCTTTATGTTTTTGCGGTTTTTCAGCCAGATTCAACCATCTTGCCACCATTGGAAGAGAAGTACCCTGTACAAGGAGCGAGACAATAGTAATCACAAAAACCATATTAAATATCCATCGTGAGTCCGGGATTCCCGCAGCCAGCGGTAGAATGGCAAAGATGATAGGTACCGCTCCCCTTAGGCCTACCCATGAAATATAAAGATTATCCCTGAAACCTATTTTACGAAATGGCAGAAGAGTAAGAAACACTGTCAGCGGACGTCCGATAAAGATCAGGAAAGCGGAGATGATAAGGGCAGGTACAATTACCTCAATGAGTTCACCGGGATTGACAAGCAATCCGAGGGTAAGGAAGAGCAATATCTGACTCATCCATGCTACCCCATCAATAAATTTCATGGAAGTCCGTTTATGGGAGAATTTGGCGTTTCCGATTACCAATCCGGCAATATATACGGCAAGGTATCCATTTCCTTTCAGGTAGTATGTGGCGGCAAAGATAAATATACCCAGCGTCAGTAAAAGAATGGGATAAAAAGAGCTGTTATCCATATGGATCCGGTTGATGATAGTCACCGCTCCTCTTCCCATTAAATACCCCATTCCACTTCCTACTACCAATTGGATTACAATAGTGAGTACCACCATGCCGATATTAGGATGTGTTCCCGACTGGATAATTCCCATAAACACGATGGTAAGCATATAGGCCATCGGGTCGTTACTACCACTCTCCAGCTCCAAAAGCGGGCGCAGGTTATTCTTAAGCGATAATCCTTTGGACCGCAATATACCGAACACCGATGCTGAGTCGGTTGATGAAAAGGTAGACGAGAGCAGCATCGCCGTCAACAGGCTGATCCCCAGGGAAGGGAACATATGTCCTGACAACCAGAAAGTGAATAATCCGGTAAGAATAGCGGTTATAAGCACCCCTAAGGTCGCGAGCATTACTCCGGGCCAGATGACCGGCCTGATTTCAGAAAACTTGGTATCCAATCCACCGGAAAAAAGGATCACGGTCAAACAGATCGTGCCGATCGTCTGTGCGGTCTGCACATTTTCAAAGACCAGACCAAATCCATCAGATCCGAAAACCATTCCTACTGCAAGGAAAAGCAATAATATGGGAACACCAAAACGGTGGCCTGCTTTCCCAATCAACATACTTATAAAAAATAGGACAGATCCTACCAATAATAATAATTCAGGGCTTATCGTCATCTTATATTAGGTTTTACTGTATGAATGAAATAAATTCTTCTCCAACTCCCAACGTGGCCATCCCCCCCATGATCAGTGGGAAATTCAGTTTGACATGTCCCACCGGGAAATTGAAACAGAGAGGGAAATCATACTCACTGACCGCCTCTCTGATAGACTCTTGTAATGGAGAATACATTTGACTATCCTCTTCGTAACCGGTGAACTGGCCGACAATCAATCCACTGATTCTCTCAAATATACCTGCAAGTTTCAGGTGGTATATCATCCTGTCTACACGATAGGGGGTTTCACCAATATCTTCTATGAAGAGTATACCTCCACGGGGGATTCTGACATATTTAGAACCCAATAAGCCGCAAAAAACCGATAGATTTCCCCCAAACAATTTCCCTGTAGCTTCTCCCTTTCTATTTAAAAGAGAACTTTTCTCTCCCACAGGAATCCGGTATTCCGGTGACTGTCCTGCCAAAACAGTTTTTGTATAGCGTACCGCTATATCTTCGGCTCCTTCATCGGAAAAATGTTGAGCCATCGGCCCATGAAGAGAAGCTATGCCGTGAGTCTGCAGTGCAGCATGAAGTAGGGTTATATCACTATAACCGACAAGCCACTTTGGATTTCTTTTTATCCCCGAAAAATTGAGTTTTCCAAGCAGATGCGCAGTCCCGTAACCACCACGGGAACAAAGGATCAGTTTCACATCCGGATCGTCGAACGCTCTCTGCAGATCGGAAAGCCGTTGCGCTACCGAACCACTGAATCGCCCTGCATCGCACAAGGCGTTTTCACTGATCTCGGGACGGAGTCCCCAACCCTCCAGGACAGCGGCTGCATCCTGCACGACATATCCGTCAATTTTCCCGGCAGGGGAAAGGATGACGGCTCTATCGTTGAATTGCAGTGACGGCGGTCGCTTCATCTTGTTATTTTCTCATCTATGCATCG
Source organism: Proteiniphilum sp. (assembly GCF_034331125.1). NCBI lineage: Bacteria > Pseudomonadati > Bacteroidota > Bacteroidia > Bacteroidales > Dysgonomonadaceae > Proteiniphilum > Proteiniphilum sp. The sequence continues at coordinate 32,294 of NZ_JAXQGC010000048.1, read as the reverse complement.
ATATTGGCATAGGTAGCATTTTCTTCAATAAATTCCCGGCGTGGTGCTACCTCTTCACCCATCAACATGGAGAAGATAACATCGGCGTCGGCGGCATTCTCGATGGTCACCTGTTTGAGGGTACGATTTTCGGGATTCATCGTTGTTTCCCAAAGCTGCTCGGCATTCATCTCTCCAAGACCTTTGTAACGTTGCGTATGGATAGCATTTTCGTTACCATCGGCATATTTGTTGATAAAAGCCTGTCGCTGCTGGTCGTTGTAACAATACTCTTCAATTTTACCTTTCTTGCAGAGATAGAGAGGTGGAGTAGCAATATAAACATACCCGCTTTCAATCAACAAGCGCATATAGCGGAAGAAAAAAGTAAGAATAAGGGTATCGATATGGCTTCCGTCCACATCAGCGTCCGTCATCAGAATGATTTTATGATACCTCAATTTTTCGATATTGAGTTCTTTGGAATCCTCCTCAGTTCCTATAGAAACACCTAAAGCGGTATATATGTTTTTGATTTCATCACTTTCCAGCACCTTATGCGGCATTGCTTTTTCCACATTGAGGATTTTGCCACGTAATGGCAAGATGGCCTGGAATATACGGTTACGCCCCTGTTTGGCGGTACCACCTGCAGAATCACCCTCCACCAGGAAGATCTCACTTTGTGCCGGATCCTTGCTGGAACAGTCGGCCAATTTCCCTGGCAATCCCGCACCCGATAACGGCGACTTGCGCTGCACCATCTCACGTGCTTTGCGTGCAGCCTGACGGGCCGTAGCAGCCAGAATAACCTTTTCTACGATCACCCTTGCTTCTTTCGGATGCTCTTCCAGATAATTTCTCAAAGCCTCCCCTGTAGCCTGATCCACAGCCCCTATCACTTCGCTGTTTCCCAATTTCGTTTTGGTTTGCCCTTCAAACTGGGGCTCGGCTACTTTTACGGAAAGCACGGCGGTGATCCCTTCACGGAAGTCATCACCACTAATTTCTACTTTTACCTTATCAAGCATTTTGGAATCTTCCGCATACTTTTTCAGCGTGCGCGAAAGACCACGTCTGAAACCGGTGAGGTGTGCTCCACCTTCGATGGTGTTGATATTGTTTACATAAGAATATATATTCTCATTGTAAGTATCGTTATATGTAAGTGCGATTTCGATGGGAATGCCACTTTTCTCCGTCACAATATGAATGGGTTCGGGAATAAGGGACTCCTTATTCTTGTCGATATAGCGAACAAACTCTTCCAATCCCGTTTCAGAGTAATAACGGTCTATTTTAAAACTACCATCGTCGTTAGGAGTTCGCTTATCGGTCAACGTAAGCGTGATACCTGCGTTCAGATAGGCCAATTCACGAAGACGGGTCGCTAATATATCGTGCCGGTATTCCAATGTGGTGAAAATGGCATCATCCGGCTTGAATGTGATAATCGTTCCGTTCTCTTTTGTTTCCCCAACAATTTTTACATCGGCATAAGGCTTACCTTTCGAATACTCCTGCATATAGATCTTGCCATCCTTGTGGATTTCGGCTTTCAGATAGATAGAGAGTGCATTCACACAGGAAACCCCCACCCCGTGGAGTCCACCCGACACTTTATAAGTACCTTTATCGAATTTCCCACCGGCATGTAATACGGTGAGTACTACCTCAAGCGCCGATTTTTTTTCCTTTTCATGATAATCGACCGGAATACCACGTCCGTTATCTTTTACAGTGATTGAATTATCTTCGTTGATAGTAACATTGATCTCCGTACAGTATCCGGCCAATGCTTCATCAATGGAGTTGTCGACGACTTCAGATACCAGATGGTGCAATCCTTTCTCGCTTACATCCCCGATATACATTGCAGGACGCTTACGTACTGCTTCAAGACCTTCGAGCACCTGAATATTTTGAGCAGAATAATTTCCACTTCCATTTTTTTTCTCTTCTTCTGACATTTCTTTCAATATATATTAAAACTACCTGTGAATTAGACTTCTACAATAAATTTGCTGATTTTTTCAAGACTGAACAAAAGTACTAAAAAATAGTCATTTTTCCAACCCCTTTTTGTTTTTTTAGAACGTTTGCGTCAAGCTAAATGAGCAAAGTCAAACTTGTTTGAATTTTGCCATAGCGAGCAAACGACTAACTTTAGTGAACGTTTGCGTCAAGCTAAAATAACGATTAAGCGAGAGCAATGTCAAGGCCAAAGACTTTCCAAAAAACCTATAAATGACAAAAGCGGACCTGTTGTCCGCTTTTGTCATATTATTCCTTGAGGAGCACTATCCTAAAACTCGTAATCAATGGCTGCTCTTCCAATCCTCACTTTTCCAATAAACTCCCCTACTTTTAAATGTTCAGGATGTCCGGCATAAGTTTTCAAATCTTCCAGCGAGTCAAATTCGCTATCGAGCACAATATCATAATTTTCAGAAGAAGCCAGTGGATGATTCGAGAAAACCTCTATCTTCCTGATCACAGGAATCACCGCTTTTAATGCCTCCAGTTTTTCTTTTACTATGAGAATGTTTTCCGCTTTAGCATTCCCCTCAGCCTCTTCAGCCAACTTAAAGAATACCAAGTGCCTTATCATCTCAACTCAAGCTGTTTACATGAGAAGCCAATTTCGACTTCAGGTTGTTGGCTTTATTTTGGTGTATCACATTCTTCTTAGCCAGCTTGTCGAGCATAGAACAAACTTCGGGATACATCTTCTGGGCTTCCTCTTTGGAAGTAAGCGTACGTAATTCACGCACTTTATTCCTGGTAGTGCGCGAAACGTATCTGTTTGCCAGACGACGAACTTTGGTTTGCCTGATTCTCTTTACAGATGATTTATGATTTGCCATTTCTATTGACGCGTATGTTTATTTTTTTTAATATTGTAGCCCATAGGGGAATCGAACCCCTCTTTCAAGAATGAAAATCTTGCGTCCTAACCGATAGACGAATGGGCCCTTTCGGGCGTGAACCCTATTGTTAAAGATCTTGCTGTCTCAATTGCGGGTGCAAATATAGAACGTTTTTCTGAAAGCGCAAAACTTTTCATTTAATTTTCTTCATTTTTCTTTTCATTTTCTTTCCGCAATTTGCCCAAAGGGCTGAAAAAGAGAAAAAAAGTATTTTTATCCCATATCGAATTGGTTCTTTCAAATATTTTATCTAATTTTGCAGCCCGTAAAATGAAGTCTCCCATAGAGAAGAGACCTTGTTTATCAGGAAATGGACAAACCGGGAAGGGCAAGGTGTCACAGGAGAAGCGCTTAAATCCAACCGGGCTTACATCTATATATAAAGAACAACGGAAATAAAAAAAATAAAATAATTGTATGAAAAGAACATTCCAACCCTCTAACAGAAAGAGAAAGAACAAACACGGATTCCGTTCCAGAATGGCTTCCAAAAACGGAAGGAAAGTACTTGCTGCCCGTCGCTCAAAAGGCAGGGCCAAACTTACCGTGTCAGACGAATATTAAAGACAGTATCTTTTAAAAAGACAGGAATAGGGTTGACTTATTCCTGTCTTTTTGTTAGGTGGCCACCATATATCTCTTCGGGTTCTTCACCTCTCTTTTTCCATACCACAACTACCCACTCTCATTATTTTTTGTACTTTTGTATCCCGTATATGCTTATACACTTATACGCGCGATTGTTATGAGTAAAAAACAAACTAAAAAATCTATCCTCAGCAACAGTATTGTAAAAAATCTGCTGATGATCATAATTTGCGGCATACTTCTGGTTGTCCTGGCGTTACTGCTCCTGAACGTTTATACAAGACACGGACAAAATGTGGTTGTGCCTTCATTGGAAAGCCTCCAGATAGAAGAAGCAAATACTATCCTCAGGGCCAAAGGTCTCCACGCCGAGATCGTGGACTCTATTTATCAGCGCGATGCCGTACCGGGAGCAATCATTGATCAGAGGCCCAAAGCCGGAAATAAAGTGAAGGAGGGACGCGCCATCTATTTGACGATTTACGCCAAGAATCCTCAGATGATTGCCATACCGGAATTAACGGACTACTCTATCCGTCAGGCCTCTGCGCTACTCAATTCAATGGGATTCACCCAGCTCTCGATCCAGGAAGTACCTGCGGAATATTCCGGCTTGGTAGTAGCTGTGGAATATAGAGGAAAAAGGTTGGCGCCTGATGAAAAAATACCTGGCGGTTCGCCACTCACACTGATTGTCACCAGTGGTGCATTGGCTGACTCGTTGAGGATTGACAACGAATATATCGTCCCTCCGGGGGAGAGAAGTGAGGGCAACGGCATTCAACCGGGAGGTGATGGAGCTATAGACGATTCATTTTTCTAACAGATTACTTGTGACGAAACAGAATTTGGACGACATCGATTTTTTATCTGAGGATGACGATGGAATAGTAGAAGGGTCCCGGGACGAAAATCAGAAATTCGAACATTTTCGGTTTGTAGCAGATAAGGGACAAAATATGCTGCGAATCGATAAATTTCTGTCTGTCAGGATAGAAGGGATTTCCAGAAACCGTATTCAACAAGCAGCCGAAGCTGATTGTATCCTGGTGAACGGGCAACCGGTAAAATCGAGTTACAAGGTAAAACCGCTCGATGTGATCTCTATCGTGATGGATCGTCCCAGACGCGAACTGGAGATCATACCTGAAGATATCCCGCTTAACATTGTCTATGAAGATGATGTTCTGATGGTGATCAATAAACCCGCCGGCATGGTAGTACACCCCGGTCACGGAAATTATACCGGGACCCTGGTCAACGCCGTAGCATATCATCTGAACCGGGATAATATCCGTAACATGGATGATCCGAGACTCGGTCTGGTACACAGGATCGATAAAGATACGTCTGGCCTGCTGCTGGTAGCCAAAACCCCGGAAGCCAAAACAAACCTCTCCGGACAGTTTTTCCGTAAAGAGACAAAGCGTATGTATGCCGCTTTGGTATGGGGGAATCCGGCGGACGACCACGGAACAATAGAGGGTAATATCGGGCGCGACCCGAACGACCGTATGCGTATGCGTGTCTTCCCCGACGGTGATCACGGCAAACCGGCTGTCACCCACTACAGCGTACTGGAACGATTCGGTTATGTAACATTAGTACAATGCCGGTTAGAGACAGGGCGTACACACCAGATTCGTGTTCACATGAAACAGATAGGACATCCATTGTTTAATGATGAACGCTATGGAGGTAATGAAATCCTTCGCGGCACCCATTTCGCGAAATATAAGCAGTTTGTTTTCAATTGCTTCGCTCTCTGTCCCCGGCAATGTCTACATGCACAAACATTAGGTTTTGTACATCCTACCACAGGAGAAGAGCTCTATTTTGAAAGCGATATCCCGGAAGATATGCAGTCGGTCATCGATAAGTGGAGAGCCTATAGTAGTGTGGCCAGATGATTCGGTGAAAAAGTGGAAAGGTGGAAAGGTTTGTTGATTTAACAATTTTATAATCTGACGGTTTAGAATTTGGGATCTGAATTAGCAATCGACGTGTCAATTAACAATCGGTGTAAGCCAAATCTTGAATTTTAAATCTTAAATTTTGAATTCTTGAAATAATGAAAAAAAATGTCGCCATTGTGTGGGGAGGCTACTCTTCGGAAATAGTGATATCCGAAAAGAGTGCTGCCGGTATTTACTCCTTTATAGACAAGGAAAAATACAATGTCTGCAAGGTCAGGATAGACCGCACCTCATGGGAAGTGGAAGTGGAAGATCAGGGTTGTTTTTATCCGGTCGACAAAAATAATTTCAGTTTTACGGATGGCAACGGCAGAAGTATCCTGTTCAATTTCGCCTATATCACTATCCACGGTACTCCCGGCGAAGATGGAACACTCCAGGGCTATTTCGATATGCTGAGTATCCCCTACTCTAACTGCGGCGTGCTGGCATCAGCATTGACATTCAACAAATTTATCTGTAATAATTTCCTGAAAAATTTCGGAATAGAGGTGGCCGATTCAATACTCTTGCGGAAAAATGACCCCTACCAACCGGACGAGATTATCTCCAGGCTGGGATTGCCTATCTTCGTGAAACCCAATTTGGGTGGTTCCAGTTTTGCCACCACAAAAGTAAAAGAAAGGGTACAACTCGAAACTGCTGTTGAAGAGGCTTTCCGGGAAGCACCCGAAGTGATTATCGAGAGTTTCCTGCAAGGGACAGAAGTAACCTGCGGCTGCTTCGAGGACAGCAAAGGAATGACGGTACTCCCCCTGACGGAAGTGGTCACCACCAATGAATTTTTCGACTTCGACGCCAAGTACAATGGGCAGGTAGAAGAGATCACCCCTGCCCGGATCCCCGAAGAGATAACCAAAGCTATTCAACAGGAAACCCAAAGAATATATCGTCTGATCGGTGCAAAAGGAATCATCCGGGTAGATTATATCCTGGTCGGAGACATGCCCGTTCTTCTGGAAGTGAACACCACACCGGGAATGACCGCCACCAGTTTTATTCCCCAACAGGTAAATGCGGCAGGACTTTCAATGACGAATATTATCACTGGAATTATCGAAAAAGAACTCAGTCAAATAGAAAAATAGAAATCTTTTTAACCCCTAACAATATTATGACAGAGACAATGAACCGATTCAATGATATCTGCCCCATTCCCGACAGCAACGTCCCGGAAACAATCGAGAGACTCATTGCCAACAGTTACTTCAGGCGTGCAGCTGAAGCCTTCGTAAAACCCCTTCCGTGGGAACAATTTACGGCAGTAATGAGCCAATGCCGAACCAAGGACGATTTTCAGCGTTATATCATCTATCCGGCCATGAAACAACTGATCGCTAAAACCACTGCCGATATGAGCGGTGCAGGATGGGAGAATATCCCCGAAGGCATAGGAACCCTTTTTATCTCCAACCATCGTGATATCGTACTGGACGCCGCTTTTCTGAATATGCTTATGGTCGATAAGGAAAAGCCTACCACCGAGATAGCTATTGGCGACAATTTGCTTATCTACCCATGGATAGAAGAGCTGGTGCGCCTTAACAAGAGTTTTATCGTGAAACGGGGTGTATCTGTACGCCAGATGCTGGAAGTATCGAAACATCTCTCGGAATATATTTATGATACGGTAAACCGGAGGGCACAACCGGCATGGATCGCCCAACGCGAAGGGCGTGCAAAGGATTCGAACGATAAAACACAAGTGAGCTTGTTGAAGATGCTCACGCTGTATAACAGCTCCGACCCGGCAAAAGCATTACAAGACCTGCATATCGTCCCCCTTTCTATCTCCTATGAGCTGGATCCTTGCGACTATTTGAAAGCCAAAGAGTTCCAGCTCAAGCGTGATAATCCCGGGCACAGAAAAACGGAAGCCGACGATATAGAAAATATGTACACCGGTATCATGGGATTCAAGGGGCGTGTCACATTCCGTTTCGGCACCTGCATCGACCAGGCTATCCGGGAGATCCCTGCGGCAACCGGCAGGAATGAATTACTGGAACAGGTGGCCTCGATTATCGACCGGGAGATTTACCGCAATTATACTTTTTTCCCGTTCAATTGGGTAGCATACGATTTAATGACCGGTACAGGACGATTCTCATCGCAGTATACGGATGAAGATGTGTCGAAATTCAATGCCTATCTCCAAAAACAGATTGAGAAAATAAATATCGCCAACAGAGACGATGATTTTTTGCGTGGAAAAATGATCGAGATGTACGGTAACACAGTTAAAAATCATCTGGAGGCATAATAATTATACAATGAGAGGTCATAGCCATACAGCTACTTTTTTGGTATTTTTACTGATCCTCCTTCTTTCCTCATGTGAAAAAGATCCGGGAAGGATGGACGATTACCTTGTAGAGTTCGCTACGGTGGTAAAGGAAAACTCAAAGTACCGTTTCAGGCTCGACAACGGCAGATTACTTATTCCTGAAGAAGTAAAAGATTATTCCGGGGAAGAAGGGCAACGCGTGATTCTCAATTACGTCCCACTTGGAGGAGATGCCATTAAAATCAACTTCGTATCTAATATATTTACCGGTAGCATTCAAGCAGAAGGTTTCCCTCAAAATTATTCAGATGATCCGGTGAAAATACAAAGTGTATGGGTTGGTGGAGATTGGCTCAACCTGATCCTGGAGATTGAATACCTCAATGTACCGCACAAAGTCGCACTATTCCGGGATCATTCCTCTTCATCGGCAGACCTCTATTTCAGCCATTCCTCCGAGAACGACCCTCCGGGATATCCCAGGATGATGTATGCCTCTTTTCTGCTCTCCGACCTGCAGAAACCAACAAGCGGCTCTCCTGTCCCTTTTCGTCTTTTTATCAACACCTATACCGGAATGCGTATATTTGAATTGGAGTTAAAATAAAAGCCGCGAATCCCAATCCGCAGCTTTTGTTATCTTTCTACTTTCCGTTCTCACCCAGGCACCTAATTTAGGCTTTTCCACCAACTATTCGTTACTGGTCAAAGGCGGGATGGGATCCTCATCTATTACAAAGTCTATTGGCAGAAGACATTTCACATGCACTTTCTCGCCGTTATTCTCACCCGGTATCCATTTCGGCATAAGTCCCAGTACGCGGATAGCTTCTTCATTGAGCGCCTTATCCGACCCATCCACCACTTCTATATTGGAAATAGAACCATCACTGGCTACAATAAATGAGCATAGGATTCTTCCCTCAATACCTTCCTGTCTGGCCTCACGCGGATAACGGATATTACGTGCAATGAAAGCAGACAACCCCGACTCACCATAGGTGTATTGGGGCATCTTGTCCACTATGGTGTAAATAGTATTGTTTTCAATGATCTCCGGTTTTGTCTTAGAATAATTACGGGCAGGTTGAACTGGTTTACCGGATGCAATTGCATTTTGATTGAGCCTGAAATACATGGGGACATATGTTTCAGAGCGCACAATCTCTCCCTTATGCCTTGCGGGGCGCCAGGGTGGCATAGCCTGCAAAATTCGTAATGCTTCTTCGTTCAGTAATGGATCTGCACGATGGATAATATTAAAGTTGGAAAGGGTACCGTCTTTCTCTACTACAAAGGTATATACTACCAATCCCTGCGCCTTGCGTTCTCTCGCATCCTCCGGGTATTTCAGCGTATTTGCAATAAAACGGTGCATCTCCGAAGTGCCTCCCGGATATATCGGTATTATATCGGGCTCTTCAAAAATCCTGTCACTATTCGAAATCGGCGCATCTTGTGCCATAACAACTGAATGTTCCGCAACAAAACCTCCAATAAAAATGCATGCGAAAAAAACAAAGAGAAATTTGGGTATACTCATCTGACTAATATGCTCTGAAATGTGTTATTTTTGATTCAGAAGCAAAGGTATAAAAAACCGATGGTTTTCCCAAAGGAAAAAATTCGCATTGATCTTAAATTTTCATATCTGTAGAGGAATCATACCGATATAATTTGGGTTGAATTATATTTTTTCCATACACATATTCCTCCAGGGAATAACGCTTATTCCAGTCTGTATTCTTACTTAAACGATTGCCATCCACCACCGTTGTACGCTTCAAATCCTTGACTTTTCAGTAAATTCACAGCCTGGGCACTTCGTGCACCACTAAGACAAACAGCCACAATAGGAATATTCCTGTCCAACCGGCTCATCTCAGTCGGTAGAAGGAACAACGGGATGTTGACAGAGCCCTTGACATGACCTAATTTATATTCTTCCACTTCGCGCACGTCCAGTAACACCGCGCCATTTTGAATCTTTTCTTTTAATTCGGCCTTACCCGTCAATTTGAATACATTACTAAAAAATCCCATTATAAATGATTATTATGTTTGTTAAATTATAAACGGTTTAAACTCTAAATAAATAAATTGATATTCGACTGTTCTGCTCTTTCCAGATAAGTGGCAACTCCACCAATGGTTACTCCGTCAGCCAACTCTTCTTTCCGTATCCCCATCACATCCATCGACATGGAACAGGCAATTAATTCCGCACCACCTTCTATGGCTTGCCGCATCAGGTTCTCCAAGCTATCGATATGTTTATTTTTCATCACAGACCTCATCATCTTGCTGCCTGCACCCATCATATTGATTTTGGATAATCCCAGCTTTTGGCTATGAGAAGGAAGCATCATTCCAAACATACGGGAAACCACATCTTTCTTCACGGCCGGTTTATCTTGCTTCTTGATAACGCTTAACCCCCAGAAGGTAAAGAATATACTCACCTTTTTCCCTGCAGCCAGCATACCGTTGGCAATCACAAAGGTAGCCAATGCCTTATCCAAATCATCACTGAAAACAATCAACGTTTTTGTATCACTTCCGTTCATGGGAGTACCTTTACCGGGAATAGAAATATTTTGGGGTTCTGTTTTTTGGACAGTCGCAGTGATAACACCTCCCGAATGATCCATATCAATCAGTTTAGCGCCCACCATATTACACCAGGCGTTTAAGTCCTGCCCGAACGCCTGGTCGGTTACTTTTATCGTCAATTGTTGCCCTGATAATAGGGTATCATAATGTTTCTTTAACTCCCTGATGGGTCCCGGACACTGTAACCCACATGCATCCACAACAACCTTTTTCTCCGATTCAACCCTTATCTCCCCGTCATCACGGATCACAGGAAAGAAATCACATTCAACGCCTATATCTCCGCCGACACTTCGTTGATCCTGCTGCACACATGAATAGGTCTTATATCCTCCCGACAGGTTGTACACGGCAGTATATCCATGCTGCAAAAGAATACGCGAAGCAGTATATCCCCGTAATCCTACTGCACAGTACACATAAATCGGCTTATTTACAGGTATTTCGGCTAGTCTGTCCCGCAATTCATCCACAGGAATATTCACAGCATTCCCTATATGCCCGAATTCGAATTCCTCTTTTGTCCTTACGTCAAGAATCATAGCGTCAGATTCCACCTCCAGCATATCGCTCCAGTGGATAACTTTGACACGATTTGTGAGAATATTTTCAGCAATAAATCCTGCCATATTTACCGGGTCTTTAGCCGAGGAGAACGGCGGTGCATAAGCATGCTCTATCTCCTGTAAGTCGTAAATAGATCCACCGTTGCCGATCACTTGTGCCAACAGATCAATCCGTTTATCCACTCCATCGAACCCTACAACCTGTGCTCCAAGCAGTTTCCCGTCGGGTGCAAAATTGATCTTAACGGTCAAGGGTAAAGCGCCGGGATAATATCCGGCATGTGAACCGGCATGACTGATTGAAGTCATATATTCCATTCCTTCCCGCGAAAGCAACTTTTCGGAAGCTCCGGATGAAGCAACCGTCATATCGAATATCTTGGCAATAGAAGTCCCGATGGTACCTTTGTACACACGCCTGTTTCCCATTATGATGTTATCGGCAGCAATCCTTGCCTGCTTATTGGCCGGACCGGCAAGCGGAATAAGCGCAGGTTGCCCGGTAATCGGATTTTTCACTTCCACAGCATCTCCTACTGCATAGATATCGGCGTTGGATGTCTGCATATAATCGTTGACCTGTATTCCTCCCAAACTGCCAATTTCCAGTCCTGCTTCCCTGGCCAGACTGTTTTCGGGCGTTACCCCGATACTCAGAATTACCATATCTGTCGGGATAGATTTCCTGCTTTCTGTCTTTACAACAATAGACTTTCCATCCGGTTCGAACGCTGTAATTTTTTCTTTCAGCAGGAGATCGATTTTCCGCGTACGAAGATATTGATGCACCATAGCCGCCATGGGATAATCAACGATACCCATCACCTGGTCGGCCTGCTCGACTACCGTCACTGACAGTCCGGCTTCTTTGAGGTTCTCAGCCATTTCAAGCCCGATAAAACCTGCCCCGACAATCACTGCTGATGATACATTTTTCTCCGAGATAAACAATTTGATCCGGTCCATATCTGGCACGTTCCGCAGTGAAAAAATATTTTCGTTCTCTATCCCGCTAATCGTCGGCTTTATGGGTTTTGCTCCGGTTGAAATAACCAGTTTGTCGTATTCTTCCTCATACTGCGTGGCTGTACCCAGATCCTTCACGGTAACGGTTTTCCTCACTGCATCTATCGCGACAACCTCCGATTTGATACGTACATCTATTCCGAAGCGGCTTTTAAACCCTTCCGGCGTCTGTAAAAACAGTTCGTCCCGTTCTTTTATCGTACCACCTATATGATACGGTAATCCACAATTGGCATAAGATACATATCCATCTTTCTCAAATAGTATAATTTCAGCCTTCTCATCCAGTCTTCTAAGACGTGCAGCCGCAGTAGCCCCGCCGGCCACTCCCCCGATAATGATAATCTTCATATTTATGTGTTAATTAATTGTCGATATACATATTTGTCAATAGCAACAATTTGGATAAATTTTTTATCCCCCTGCAATAGATGTCAATTTGCCTATCAAAGAATTCACGTCTATATTGAATCCTTTCATCTCGCTTATTTTCTTTCTCCCGGCGTCGGTAAGTGTAAAAATCATCTGGCGTTTGTCGGATACCCCTATCTCACGCAAAATAAATTCTTTCTCTTCCATAGTGTGGATAATACGCGATACCCTTGAACCGGACAATCCAATAAAATCTGCTAATTCGTTCGCAGATTTCGGCTTACCATCTTTCATGCAACAAAGCAAAGCTCCTTCATTGATAGTGATGCCGGCCTTCTCTGCGAATTGTTTTTCGTAAGCATAAAGCGCTTTATATATGTCCTTTAACCTGCAAATTGATTCCATTAAAAATAATTGCTACTACAAAATTTTTGCAAAGGAAACATTTTTCAAGCAAACTTCCAAATGTTTTTCAATTATAAAATCAAATAAATGATTTGGGATCAATATTTCATTTTTCGGTTTTCCTCTGGTTACATATGCCTCATGGGGGGTAGGTAAATATTTTGGTCTATAAAAATAAATCATATAATGAATTTCTCGCTGAAAATCCGTATCTTTGTACCCCTAAAAGATTGTTTTACATGCAGAATATCCGAAATATTGCCATCATTGCCCACGTAGACCATGGCAAGACCACTTTGGTGGACAAAATGCTGATGGCAGGCCATCTCTTCAGAGATAACCAGCAAACAGAAGATCTGATCCTTGACAACAACGACCTGGAACGGGAAAGGGGTATCACCATCCTATCTAAAAATGTATCCATTCGTTATAACGACGTTAAAATAAATATTATCGACACCCCGGGCCACGCCGACTTCGGTGGTGAAGTGGAACGCGTGCTCAACATGGCGGACGGCTGTCTGCTGGTGGTCGACGCTTTTGAAGGCCCTATGCCCCAAACCCGCTTCGTATTGCAGAAGGCGCTGGAGATTGGTCTCAAACCCATCCTGGTGATCAACAAGGTGGACAAGCCTAACTGCCGCCCGGAAGAGGTGCAGGAGAATGTGTTCGACCTGATGTTCAGCCTCGATGCAACCGAAGAGCAACTCGATTTCCCCACCATTTACGGTTCCGCCAAACAGGGATGGATGTCCGACGACTGGAAAAAACCATCCGGCACTATAATTCCCCTACTCGACGCGATCATCAAATATATCCCCGCACCCAAAGTGTTGGAAGGAACTCCACAGATGCTGATCACTTCTCTCGATTTCTCCAACTATGTGGGTCGTATCGCCGTGGGTCGTGTGCACCGCGGCAGTATCACCTCCAACAAGGATTACGCGCTCAGCAAACGGGATGGGAGCATCAAAAAAATCCGTATCAAGGAGGTGAATCTCTTCGAAGGATTGGGACGTGTAAAAGTGGACGAAGCGACCTCCGGGGATATCTGTGCACTGATCGGGATTGAGGGGTTTGATATAGGTGACAGTATTACTGACCTGGAAAAACCGGAACCACTCGATCCTATCGCTATCGACGAACCCACCATGTCCATGCTGTTCACCATCAACAATTCTCCCTTTTTCGGGCAGGACGGTAAGTATGTGACCTCACGGCATATCTATGAACGGTTGATGCGGGAACTGGATAAAAACCTGGCGCTCCGTGTAGAGGAGACCGGCAGTGCCGATTCATGGATCGTCTTTGGGCGGGGCGTACTACACCTCTCCGTACTGATCGAAACCATGCGTCGCGAAGGATATGAGTTGCAGGTGGGCCAACCCCAGGTGATCATCAAGGAGATTGGCGGTGAAAAACATGAGCCGATGGAACAACTCACGGTGAACCTCCCCGAAGAATCGGCCAGCAAGATCATCGATATCATCACCCGCCGCAAGGGAGAATTGCTCACCATGGAGAACAAGGGCGACCGTATGCACATGGAGTTCGTGATCCCGTCCAGGGGTATAATCGGGCTGAACAACACCGTGCTCACCCTCTCCGCCGGAGAGGCCAGTATGGCGCACCGTTTTCTGGAATTCCGGCCTTGGAAAGGAAACATCGAAAAACGGCAGAACGGCTCTATCATCGCCGGGGAGTCGGGAAATGCTTATGCCTATGCTTTGGACAAACTACAGGACAGGGGGCGGTTTTTCATTGAACCGCAGACACATGTATATGAAGGACAGGTGGTAGGCGAACACAACAAGGAAGGCGACCTGGTGGTCAACGTCACCAAATCAAAAAAACTAACCAACGTGCGTGCATCGGGAAGCGACGACAAGGCGCAATTGGCCCCGCCCATCGTCTTCAGCCTTGAAGAGGCGTTGGAATACATCAAGGAAGATGAGTATGTGGAAGTTACCCCCAAGCACATGCGTATCCGCAAGATACTGCTGGATGATAACGACCGCAAGCGGGCAGCGAAGAAAGGGTGAAATAAAATAACCGGGACAGATGAAATGCATGGATTTCACCAAAAAGTAAAACGAAGAACAAGTTGAAAAACTTTAAGAATCATCATTTTAACTTTTTTATTCAAGACTATGTATGTAAATTAGGAAAGATACGGGAACCCTATTTTACTGAAATGGTTGATAAAATTATAGAGTCAATTTTTTAAAGTATAACAGACCCTGCCCTATAACTTATTGAGATATCTAATCCCCCTTTCTTCAGATATTCGGTCTATCCCGAAGCAACTCTTCCAGCAAAGCCACCTTCTCCTTCTCCGATTGAAGCATCCGCTCGTACAGCTCCACTTTTTCATCATACAACTGCACGATCTTCTCAATTGGGTTATTGATCGTGGCATTATTATATAATGCCGAGTAATGACCAGAAAAGGTGTTCGAAACAATATGTACTGTTCCCTCGTCGGTAAAATTCTTTATGGCATCCGAAGGGATATTCATCGCATTGGCTATCTTCTCCAGCGTTTCATTATCCAGATCCTCCTTATTCTCGAGCTTGGATACCGATTGTTGTGTCAGGTGCAGCCTCTCCGCCAGATCCTCCTGTTTCACACCCAGTATTTCACGAAGACGTTTCACGTTATATCCCAGATGTTTCCGGTTGACCCTGTAAGTTGTTTCCATAATTGTTTGTTTTGTGCTGAAAGATGAAACATAGTAACTCCTTAACCAACAAAAATACAAAAAATATCTTTATACGGCGTTGTATTTTATTCCATTATAATTGTACTTTACTCCTCTTACCTGAAGTTAAACAACCAAAAGTGTTGAAATACCCCTGCCTGATCCCCTAAGTTTGCACCATTGTAAAAAGAGCTATAATCCGGTATCCATACCTGCCGATTTTCTCTACGTTGCGGCCCACGTGCAAAAGTAACCTCCAGGCATAAGTTCTTGCGGACATAAGTTCTTGCTTTGTCAAAAAACGACCCGGTGTTCCTTTTAATGTATCGATATCCAAATAAATAAGAGCAAACCTGCAATATCTGAAAGAAATAATTAATCAATCTAAAACAAAACGTGAAAATGAGACAAGTATTTTTAAGTGTAATGAAAGGAATTTTGTCCGCGCTTATATGGGCATTTTCCGTATGTATGTTCGCCCAGACCGTTACGGTCAGCGGAACGATTACTGACGTGAAAGGGGAATTATTGGTAGGGGTATCTGTCAGGATACAGGGTACGGGCACAGGTACCGTCACGGGTACGGATGGCCGCTTTATTTTGTCGAATGTCGATCCGGAAGCGGTACTGGAGGTATCCTATATAGGGATGGAAACACAAACCATTCCCATCAATGGGCGGAGCAACATAGATGTGGTGCTGGAGGAAGACATAGAGACTTTGGAAGAGGTCGTTGTAGTGGGCTACGGGACGATGAAAAAAGTGAATCTCACCGGCTCAGTCTCTTCCATACGGTATGACAAAAGTTTAGAGAACAGGCCCATTACGAATGCATCTCAGGCCTTATCAGGAAAAATACCCGGCGTATGGGTAAGCCAGAATTCAGGTTCGCCGGGAAGTGACGGAGCTACCATCAGAATCAGGGGTTACGGCACCCTGAATAATACAGACCCTCTCATACTCATCGATGGAATTGAGGGGCAAATTGCAGAAATCAACCCGAATGATATTGAAAGTATCACTGTACTGAAGGATGCCGCATCCGCGGCCATATATGGTTCACGCGCCGCAAACGGGGTAATACTCATTGAAACAAAGAAAGGTGCAGGAGAAGAAAGGATCTCACTTAACTATAATGGATACGTGGGTGTTTCCCAACTGGGAAGGAGGTACAACCTGATTTCCGACAGTTACGAGTATATGCAAATGTGGAATGCGGCAAACATAAGCAGCGGCGGGGAAGCGCTATTTCCGGATGATGTATTGGAGGCTTTCAGGACAGGTAATGATCCGTACAAATATCCCAGTACCAATTATTTCGATGAAGTATTCAGGAGTGCCATCACCACACAGCATAACTTATCGGCTCAATTGTCAAGTAATTTATCCAATACATATCTGTCTGTAAATTATTTAAAACAGGAAGGCATTGTTAAAAACACCGATTCCCACAGGTACGGCATTACAGTGAACAACAATCTGAAGATCAACGACAAGATAGACATAGGAACAAAGCTTATTTATACGCGAAAGATTTCAAGCCAGCCTTATGACGGGATCAGCAGGGTAATTTATATGATGGCCAACGGGCATCCCTTCTCAACGCCTTATTTAGAAGACGGAAAGACGTTCGGAGGCACTATGGCCCTTTACCAATCGGGTGCCAGAGCCGGACAACCCATAGTAGATACCCGGAACCCGTTTCCTGATCTATACAACGGTGAAAATACCTACACCAACAATTTTGTCAAAGCCAATTTTTCAGCCACATATAAAATTACCGGTTACCTGAACTTAACGGCTCAATACAACGGGCAGTATAACAATAATACCCGGGACAGGTATAACGAACTTCATTATTGCTATACAGACCTGGATCTGAACAATCAGACAAAACCCCTTGACTTTCCGTCCACAATAAACCTATACAGAGGGGTAACCGATAATTTTTATTCCACATTCTTTACCAATTTGAATTTTAACCGCCAATTCAATACCATTCACGAGATATCGGGCGTATTGGGATTTCAAACGGAAAGCCTGGAGAGAAAAACAACAGAAGCCCAAAAATCGGATCCCCCCAAAGAGGATGGTTTGCACCAGGTAAGTGCAGGTACATCAAATCCAATTGCGAACGGGAACAAAAACCTGTGGAGAATGCTCTCCTATTTTGGGAGAGTCAATTATGCCCTGTTCAGCAAATACCTGTTTGAAGCGAATCTAAGGGCGGACGCCTCTTCCCGATTCGCAAAAGAAAACAGATGGGGGTATTTTCCCTCATTCTCTGCCGCGTGGCGGCTCAGTGAAGAACCATTCATGAAGAAATGGGAGGTTTTCGATAATTTGAAGTTGAGAGCTTCATGGGGAAAACTGGGCAACCAAAATATTGGCTCTTCCAGTAATAGTGATTATTTTCCCTATCTGACGTTTATCACCCAGAATTACGGCACCAGCTATAATTTCGGGAACCAACTCGCACCGGGTGCCGCTGTAACGGCTTTAGTGGATCAAAATATTACCTGGGAGACAACCACAACCACCGACATCGGGATTGATATGGGATTTCTCAATAACAGGCTTACCATTGAAAGCGATCTTTTTATCAAGAACACCTCAGGCATTATTGTACAATTACCTATCTCCAGCGTGATGGGGGGATTGACTGCGCCTTTCGAAAATGTGGGCGAAATGTCGAATAAGGGTTTTGAAATTATTGTAGGATGGAATGACAGGATCCCGGAATATGATCTGAGTTATAACATCGGGGCAAACCTGACTTACGTTAAAAACAGGGTCACTAAATTCAGGGAGGGAGCGCCGGATCAGCTGTATCTTATAAGGGAAGGTTTTTCTTATAAAACCTTATACGGATTCATCCAGGAAGGTGTTTATCAATCAGATGAGGAAGCGGCAAGCCATATGAAGAATAATGGCTATATACCCGTTGCCGGAGATTTGAAGTACAAGGACTTTAATAATGATGGCAGACTCGATTACCAGGATAAAAGAGAAATAGGGAATACCATTCCAAAGTTCGTTTATGGAATTTCGGGAAACCTGACATGGAGAAACTTTGATTTGAATTTTCTTTTTTCCGGGATTGCCGGGGTAACCGGCTATTTCCAAAATGCATGGACACAGCCTCTCGGAATTTCGGGTGGAACTGTGACTGAAAGATGGAGAGACGCCTGGACTGAAGAAAATCCGTCCCCGGTTACCCCCCGTATAGTGATCAATGACACATGGAACAGGCAGGAATCCTCATTTTGGACCACTAATATGTCATGGTTTAAGCTGAAGAACTTACAACTTGGATATAACTTGCCCACGCATATCAGTAAGAGGCTTTCCTTGCAAAACCTGTATGTTTATGTAAACGGAACAGACCTGTTTACCCTGGTCAGCAATAAATACGAAGGCTTCGACCCTGAAAGGGACACCTTCACAGATGGATACGGGCATTACCCGATCCCTACAATCTACAGTCTTGGATTAAATATAAATTTTTAACAATAAGATATTATGGAACGAATATATAGATCAATTTTCTACCTTCCTCTGGTTTTGATCATAGCCGCTTGCAGTAATTACCTGGATATCTTACCTGACGATCAAATAACAGATCAAACATTCTGGCAAACAGAAGAAGACGTTGAACTTACCATGAACGGGATATACAACACATTGAGAAATAATTTTGTATACGGATACGGCGGAGGATATGATGCGTGCACACCAAACGCTTACCAATGGGCGCATTGGGAAGGGCAACAAATGCAAGTCGGGGCCGGACAAATATATTCCGGATCAGGGGGTATTGTCAGCTCAAGATGGACATACTGTTATCAAGGTATTTACAGGGCGAATTACTTCCTGGAGAATATTGATAAAGTAACCTCACTCACTGATGAACAGAACAGTGTGTATAAAGGTAAAGCATATTTCCTGAGGGCTGTCTTTTATGATTTGCTGGCAAAAACCTATGGCGGGGTTCCACTTGTGTTGAACACATTAACACCGGACGAGGCGAGAAATCTGACCCGTGCCGGTGAAGAAGCAGTATGGGATCAAATTCATCAAGACTATGATGAGGCGATCAAAGTGCTTCCCAAGGATGCCTCTACCGGACATATCACTTTGGGTGCAGCATTAGGCATGAAGATGAAAGCATACCTTTATAATTCTCAATGGGAAGAGGTCCTTGAATACTGTAATAAAATTGAAACGCTCGGGAAATATTCACTATTTCCTTCTTATTACGGATTATTTCAATTTGAAAATGAGGGAAATAGCGAAACAATTTTCAGCTTAAGCTTTATGGCCGGCCCCTACAGCCAGGGAAGTGTTTTCGACAGATATTGGCAACCTCAAAACCTGAAATATGGCATTGACGGATCGAATTCCGTTGCCCCTATACAAGATTTGGTGGATGCGTATGAAACCATTGACGGCACAGCGATTGATCCGGAAAACCCCTATGAAAACAGGGATCCGCGTTTGGATTTTACCATTTTAAGACCCGGCGCATATTTTCAGGGACAACTTTATCCGGATGAAATCAAAAATCATACAGGCCAATTAGTCGGCTTTGGAATCCGTAAATATACTATTGAAACAATGGAAGTAAAAGGAAACGAGTCGCCATTGGATTTTATGATCCTTCGCTACGGTGATGTTATTCTTTGCAAGGCTGAAGCACTTATAGAACTCAACCGTGATATTGACACAGCCATTGATTTGATTAACCTGATCAGGAGAGGCAGGGAAGACGTAAAAATCACCGCTATCCCAAAAGGTTTGTCCCAGAGTGAAGCCAGAGAGACCCTGCGTAAGGAACGACGTATTGAGCTTGCACTTGAAGGTCAGTATTGGGATGACATAAAACGGTGGAAGATCGGGCCGGAAATTTATCCGGTTGAAGTCAGGGGTGCGCTGGGGGAGTTAATACAAATCAAATTCCCGAATGGATACGATATAGAAAAAGATAATTATTTACCGATTCCTGATAGTGAGATTTCACTCAATCCAAATCTCAATCAAAACTACGGTTATTAAAAATATAATTAATGCACATAGGGGGGAGTTATTTTATCAGCGCGATAAACTCTTCACGGGTCCTTTGCTCACGGAATACGCCGGTAAAATCGGAAGTGGTGGTAATAGAGTTCTGTTTTTCCACCCCCCTCATCTGCATACACATGTGCTGGGCTTCGATCACCACCATCACTCCCATCGGATTCAATGTCTTCTGGATACACTCCTTGATCTGGGTAGTGAGGCGCTCCTGTACCTGTAACCGTCGTGCAAATACATCAACAACCCGGGCAATTTTACTCAACCCGGTAATATAACCATCGGGGATATATGCTACATGTGCTTTTCCAAAGAATGGCAGCATATGGTGCTCACACAGGGAAAAAAGGTCGATGTCCTTTACGATTACCATCTGCCGGTAGTTTTCCTTGAACAAGGCGGAGCGTAGAATCGCTTCCGGATCCTGCCAGTATCCTTTTGTCAGATTCTGCATGGCCTTTGCTACCCGTTCGGGCGTCTTTACCAAACCTTCACGAGCCACATCCTCACCCAGAAGTGAGAGAATATCATGCATATGACCGGTAATCACCGCTCTGTTCTTTTCTATTTCTTCGGAAGACATCTGTTCGTTTTTGTACAATTACAACTTCAATTCTCATTCACTGTAAGGCTGGTTAACGGGGATCTTCACCTCATCGACTACTATATACATCTCTTTTCCAAAGGAGGGAAATGACTTCACCATATCCTTCAATACCTCTTCCGCCTCATTTCTGGTCTGAAAATTCCCTACTCTCAATCGCCAGAAAGGCGACTCAAAAAGTACGACCGTTTCATGCTCAGGGTATAAGTTATTGATAAGTTGCTGTTTCTGATGTGCCTCATTCTTGGAAGTACGCTGGTTATTTCCGGAAAAGGCCTGGATCTTGAAGCCTCGTATCCGGTAAAATTGCGTTGACCCGTCGGCATTGGTATACACCGTTCTGGGAGGAGCCATGGGACGTCCCAAAACATGCCCAATGCTCTCATCTTCATAAACGAAAACACGCCCCTTACCAGGCACAGGGGAATTCAGCTCACGCAGTATCTCTTTCTTCTGTGATGACGGCTGGCCATAGGCACTGCCGGCAGATAATAGTAACGACAAAAAGAGGATCGTATAGGGATAAAGATAGTTCATTATTCAAAATTACTAATTACTAATTACCTTCTGAACCAATATTAAGACATTTATAAATCAATCCCATTGGCATATTAACCACATTGGCACTACCTGTCCCGATTTATCGGGATTGGCACATTAAAGTGCTGCAAAGATAAAAAAATACCACAGACCCGGAGCGGATCTGTGGTAAAATTCTGTTAATGGAGTCAAAATGCCTCGATAATAGGCATAAATTTATCGACTCCCAGTGAAGCGCCTCCAATAAGACCGCCATCCACATCGGGATTGGAGAACAGTTCTTTTGCATTTCCTGCATTGCAGCTTCCACCATAGAGGATAGAGGTATTGTCAGCGATCTCCTGTCCATACTGTCCGGCCAATGTCTTGCGGATGAAAGCATGTATCTCCTGTGCTTGGTCAGCTGTAGCCGTCTTTCCGGTACCGATCGCCCATACGGGCTCATAAGCCAGTACGATCTTGGAGAAATCTTCAGGCGAAAGTTCGAATAATGATTCTTCAACCTGTGATTTTACAACCTCGAAGTGCTTATTTGCTTCTCTCTCTTCCAGCACCTCTCCGATACAGAAGATAGGGGTAAGTCCGTTAGCAAGAGCCAATTTCACTTTTTCTTTCAGGAGTTCAGGAGTTTCGTGGTAATAAGCCCGGCGTTCACTGTGCCCCAGGATCACGTACTTGGCACCGGTAGAAGCCACCATCGCAGCCGATACTTCTCCGGTATATGCACCTGATTCCTTATCTGCGCAGTTTTGTGCTGCCACTCCAATCCTGGTTGTGTCTACGCTGTTTACTACACTAGCCAGATGGATGAAAGGCGTGCCGATCACCACATCGCAGTTCACAGTCTTGTTCTTTAATGCTTCGTTCAACTCTTTTGCCAGTTCTACTCCCTCTTGCAGGTTTTTATTCATTTTCCAGTTACCTGCTACAATGTTTTTTCTCATACAATCAATATATATTTAAAAATTCAAGATTCAAAATTCAAAAATCGTTAAATCCCTTTTCATTCTTCATTTTTCACTATTAATTCTTCACTCCCCACCGTTCCACTCACTTTTCACTTCGTGGATTTTCTGTCGTCTCTCGGCATAAAACAAACGAGTTTGCTTCTGCTCTCGTTCCTAAGAAAATTCACTTTTAGTTTTTAGTTTTTAACTTCCTCCTCCAACCACCTCTTGCCCGGTACTCTACTGCCGTCCCATTTATCGATTACCGTTCCTTCTTTCAATAACATCAATCCGGGATTTGCCCGGATCATGGTTTTCAATACCCGTTCATCCGCATGACAGAATTGGAAGCCGGTACGATGATGCTCTTCCCATTCTCCTACCATATCGGCCGATGATGAAGTGAGGAGATAGAAGGAATATCCGTTTTCCTCTGCATAACGGTGTACTTCCTTAAATCGTTCAAGATGCTTCAGATTCATCTTTTCCAATGAATAAGCAACCATCAGGAATGTATAAGAAGGTTCGGAAAGGATAATATCGGTGATGTCCCCCCCTATATTCCAATCTCCACCGGCCTCGTCATAATACAAAGACTCAACGGCAAAATCTTCGATGGCAGGCTTTTCTCCTTCCTTTACCAGTTTAGTCTTCATTTCCACAAAGGTCCAGGTAGAATCGTTCCAGGGATAATTTTCTTCAGTAAACTCCTCTTCCACACCATCTTTACTATAAATAAAAACCGTCTCCAGCACATCTGCCTTCTCCGGATCGACAAACATCTGTTGTGGAATATTGGCACCCACCTTATATGGCCGGAAATCAAACACCGGCAAGCGGTATACATTATGAAGAGAGAACAGCACACCAAAAAGCAGTGTCAGAAGAGCTGCAACAGGAGCTATTTTCTTTGAAAAGAACGGGGTGATTTGCTCCCATTTCAAAAGCAGCAGGATCACTCCTGCCAGAAGTATTATGTTCTTATAAAAAGTCTGCCAGTTACTGATAACGAACGCATCTCCAAAACATCCACAATCTTCCACCGGATTAGCAATGGCAATCCACAGAGTGAGTGGAGTAAAAAAGACCATGAACACGAAGATCAATCGGACGACCCATTTCCTGTAGATTCCCAGTAATAGAAAAACACCCAAAGCAAACTCAGCCGTCACCATAAAAACGGCAGCGGGCAAAGCCAGCGGAAAAAGATCCATAAGACCTAATTCAATCAGGTAATCCTCTATCTTATATGTAAAACCCAGTGGATCGACCGCTTTCACAAATCCGGAAAAGAGGAAAGTTGCCCCGACAATAATACGAGACAACTCAACCAGGAATTTTACTATTTTTGTTTTTGAACTCATCTTTATTTTAATTCAAGATTCAAAATTCAAGATTCAAGATTCCTCTCCGAAGTGCAGCTTGATTAACCCGAAAACAGCATAATTGATCATATCCTTGTAATTGGCATCAATTCCTTCAGAAACAAGAGTCTGTCCATTATTGGCTTCAATCTCTTTCGTCCGTTGTATCTTCATCAGAATAAGATCTGTAAAGGAACTCATGCGCATACTTCTCCAAGCCTCACCATAATCATGATTTTTGGCATCCATCAATGCTTTCGTTTCCGTTACAAAGCGGTCATATAATTCCAATGCCTTGTCTGCCGTAATATCTACCGTATCCACACACCCTAGTTCCAATTGGACTAATCCGATAATTCCATAATTTACTATACCGATGTATTCGGGAAAAACACCTTCGTCCACCCGGTTATCTTTTGTCGTCTCAAGGGTACGAATACGTTTCGCCTTGATAAAGATCTGATCGGTCACTGAAGCAGGGCGAAGTATCCTCCACGCTGCCCCATAATCCTGTAGTTTCTTCTCGAATACTCCCCGGCAAATGGCGAGTACTTCGTCAAATTGATGGTGGGTTGGGTTCATTTCGTCTATTTTAATTACACGAACAAAGATAATAAAAAAAGGTACAAGTCCGTTATCTTGTACCTTTCCGATTTTCCTTTCCGGTTTACAATTTATGAGATGCGAATAGATTTCCCTATACGCAACGTAGTTTTTGGAGTGATATTATTTAGCGAACAAATTTTATTCACCGATATGCCATAACGCTTAGCAATTGCACCCAGGGTATCACCTTTTTGTATCCTGTGATAATTGACTTCACCCCCAACATATTTATTCGAGTTTACAGTGTTGGTTGGCTCTCTATAATTTGAAGGGCTGCTACCCGTGTTATTCTTCACCACAACCCTACTACTGTTGGACGTTTTCCTATAGCTCGAATTAGTTACTAAATATTCTTCTTTGTGAACATCTTTTTTCTCGAAGTCAATAATAAAATTGGGATTAATCGGCTTGCCCAGGAAACGGGTTTCAAAATGCAGGTGCGATCCGAATGAACGCCCTGTATTACCTGCCAGTCCGATTGGTTGTCCCGATTTGACAAAATCATTTTCATCCACAAGGAATTTGGAAAGATGTCCGTAAACGGTTTCCAACCCGTTCAAATGGCGTATCACAAGATAATACCCATATCCTCTCCGCTCATATTGCTTTACCCTTATTTTACCATCGAATGCGGCATAGATAGTATCCCCGGTTTGCGCTTTCAGGTCAACACCGTAATGGTAACGGCGGCTGCCTCTCCGCCCGAAATTGGATGTCATATACCCATCCACCGGCATGGTAAAATTCTCCAGATCCACGATAAACGTATCCGGCGCATTTTTCAGGTCACCATACGTATTGACATACCTGTTTCCCCACATCCCACCATAAATATCGTCGGCAGGAATGGCATCGGGATCAAACTCGAACCGGTCCTCTTCCACTTCATCCAGGACAGACAAATCCAGCTTGAGCTTTAGCCCATCGGCAAAAAGCCCCTGCTGTTCACTCAAGGTGGAACTATGTAATTGTTTGTATGTGAGGTCTGGCCTGGTATTTCCGTTTGATTCCGGAGACAATTGTGAAAATGAGTTCAATGTAACGAACATCAAGCTTGCAGACAGTAATACGCCTGCTTTTGCTAAAAAACGATTTCTCTCCATTGTTATTTCACTGAATTTTTTGATAATCCATAAAAAACACTTTTGTCACTTATATCTCATCATTCGCATACAGATACGGGAGGAGATGGTGAGGGTAATTAAAGATTTCATTTTCTGAAAAGAAGCGTTTCAATTCGGCTTCTGCCGATTGCGGAGAGTCGGAAGCATGTATAATATTTTCCTGTACACTCATGCTGTAATCACCCCTTATAGTACCGGGCTGCGCATCCCTTCCATTTGTAACGCCCGCCAATTTTCTAACTACGTTTATCACGTCCAACCCTTTGAGTGCCATCACAACTACCGGACTCACACGCATAGCGTCCTTGATGCGACCAAAAAAAGACTTTTCAGCCAAATGGGAATAGTGTTCACTCAAAATCTCATCAGTCAACTCTACCATCTTCATGCCGACAATCTGGATTCCCTTCTTTTCGAAACGGGAGATAACTTCCCCCATGATTCCGCGCTGTACAGCAGATGGTTTCAGAATTACTAATGTAATTTCCATGAATAAAAAAATGATAAACTATATTGAAAACGACCTTTTAATTACTGATTTTTTTCTTTAAATCATCTCCAAAGTAAACTTTTTATTATTTCTCATCCAAATAATCTATTCCCTTTTTTTGAGGAGAATTTACACACCAGCAGTAAAACAGGCTCATATCATACAGATTTACAGAAACTTACATGAAAATATGTTTTATAACATATTTTGCTGATATTAAGCGCAATAGACAATTATTAACCATTGTTTTAGCTTTTGTCGGCAAAAAATTAAACTTGCCTCTACTTTCTTATTTTGCTTTTTTTAATACCCTTCTTATAAAATGGAGTTTCAATCCACAACCGGAATAAAGAGATTTAAGTATCTTTGCCCAAAATTCGCAATCAATCAGCACGATTCGGGTTATAATTGAAACTATACATCAATCATCAAAAAAAAGAATAATGATCAGGTACAAGCTTATCAATAACATTACAGGTTGGATTGTATTTGCCGTTGCAGCAGTGGTTTACCTGCTTACCATTGAGCCCACGGCAAGTTTCTGGGATTGCGGAGAATTCATCACCCAGGCCTATAAGCTGGAAGTGGGCCATCCCCCCGGTGCACCGATCTTCATGCTGGTGGGCAATCTCTTCACACAATTGGCACAGGATCCGTCGCAGGTGGCCAAAATGGTCAACAGCATGTCGGCGTTGATGAGCGCATTCACCATCCTGTTCCTTTTCTGGACCATCACACACCTGACCCGTAAACTCATTACGGCAAAAGAAGGGGGGGAACTCAGTATGGGGCAGACTATCGCTGTGATCGGTAGCGGTCTCGTAGGTGCGTTAGTCTATACTTTTTCCGACACATTCTGGTTCTCGGCCGTGGAGGGTGAAGTATACGCTTTCTCATCCATGCTCACCGCCCTGGTATTCTGGCTGATCCTCAAATGGGAGGATAATGCCGACAAACCCCATTCCGACAAGTGGATCGTGCTGATCGCCTATGTCATGGGGTTATCCATCGGCGTGCACCTGCTCAACCTCTTGTGTATCCCGGCTATCGTACTGGTCTACTACTTCAAGAAGAATGAGGCTCCCGACTGGAAAGGCGGCATCAAGGCCCTTCTGTTGTCCTTCGGGCTGATCGTTATATTAATGTGGGGAATCATTCCGGGATTCACCAAAGTGGGCGGCTGGTTCGAACTCTTTTTTGTGAACTTGCTGGGATTTTCTTACCATACCGGTGTATTGGTTTACCTTGTCCTTCTGATAGGCATCATCGTATGGTCGCTTTATGAGACATTATCTCCCAAAGGGACCGAAAAGAGAGCCCGCATCTCTTTCTTCCTTAGCATGGGCATGACCGGAATCCTCTTTATAGGTAGCAGTGCATGGTTATGGATGCTGCTCATTGCTGCAGGTGCTTATTTTGCTTTCAGATACAAAAAATTAGAGGTTAAATTCATCAATCTGGCCGTTACCTGCCTAATGGTGATACTGATAGGATTCTCGGCGTATGCTTTAATCCCTATCCGGTCGAACGCTAATCCTCCTCTCGACCTGAATAAACCGGAGGATATCTTCTCCCTGGGGAGCTTCCTCAACCGTGAGCAGTACGGGCAAACACCCCTTATTCACGGTACGACCTATGCTTCCCAACTGGAACGGAATGCCGACGGGTCATTGGTCAAGAAAGGAGAGAAAATCACCTATCAACAAGTAGTGAAAACTTCACCTGAACAGAAAGACCGGTATGAAAAAGTAGTACTGCCCAATTATGGATATACCAATACCATGCTGTTCACCAGGATGCACTCCCAACCCAACAATCCATCCTTCAGGAATCATAGCCTCGGTTATGAACAGTGGGGCGGCGTGACCGACCTGAACCAAAAGCCTACCTTCTGGCAGAACCTGAAATTCTTCTTCAGCTACCAGGTCAACCACATGTACTGGCGCTACTTCATGTGGAATTTCTCAGGCAGGCAAAATGATATCCAGGGGCACGGTGAAATCACAGCGGGGAACTGGATCACCGGAATTCCCTTCTTCGACGAGCATGTGCTGGGCCTGGGGCCGCAGGACAATATCGCACCCGACATCGTCGACAACAAGGGACACAATAAATATTATATGCTTCCGCTTTTGCTCGGTATCATCGGTATCCTTTACCAGTTACAACTGAAGGAAAGAGGAAAACAGAGTTTTACCGTGGTCTTTATGCTCTTCTTTATGACGGGGCTGGCCATCATCCTTTACCTGAACCAGACACCATATGAACCGAGAGAGCGCGACTATGCCTATGCAGGCTCTTTCTATGCCTTCACCATCTGGGTGGGGATGGGGGTGGCAGGCATCAGCTACTTCTTAAGGAAATATATAAAGAGCACCGCCGCCGCCACAGCCCTGGCTACCGTGGCTACACTCTGTGTGCCCATCCAGATGGCATCGCAGAACTGGGACGACCACGACCGTTCAGGCAGGACACTGGCAAGGGATACCGGGATGAATTACCTGAGTTGCGTGGGTGAGAACGCCATTCTCTTCACCAATGGCGATAACGACACCTACCCGCTCTGGTACGTGCAGGAAACCGAAGGATTCCGTACCGACGTGCGGGTCACCAACCTCAGCTTCCTGCAGACGGAATGGTATGTGGACCAACTATTACGCCAGGCGTATGAGTCCGAACCGCTACCCATCCGGTGGACCCAACCCCAGTATGCAGGAAAGGCAGGAAGTGCGGCATATATCATCACCAAAAAGGAAATAGAAGATGTGCTCCGGCATAACAACGTTCCTCCCGTCTCTTTCGGGTCGTACTACGATGTGACCGCTTTTAAGGACACCCTTTCACTGTCACAGATCATGGAGAATTTGCGGACAGGACAGAATACGCGTCCGGCCAATCCGTTCAATACGGGTGATATGCCTATTATCCCGGGGAATGTGCTGGCACTCGACGTGGATACCGCACGGGTAGACTGGAAAAGCCTCGCCGCAAAACCGTCCCACAAGATGTATATCGATATGACAGATAAGTCGGCGGTATATTTCAATGAGCAGATGATCCTTGAAATGCTCGATAACATTAACGCCGGCGGCTGGGAACGACCCATCCACTTTGCAACTACCATCACCCCATCCTTATATATGAACCTGCAAAACCGCAGTTTCTCGCTCAACGGCCTTACCTACCAGGTGGTACCCGGGACCCCGCTATACAACGGGGTAAACATAGAAGCGGCTTACGACAACATGGTGAACAAATTCAGGTGGGGAGGGCTTGAAAAGAATCCGGACATTTATTTAGATGAAACCAGCCGGAGAATGCTTTCCACCTACCGTCTCTACTTCACTCAACTTGTGGATGCGTTGATCAGTGCGGGTGAAAAAGAAAAAGCCCTTACGGCATTGGATAAAGTCACCACGATGATACCTTCATCGGCCGTGGCTTACGGTACCGACGGACTGCTCTTCGCCAGGGCATATTACCGCCTGGGTGAAAAAGAAAAAGCCGAGGCGCTTATTAACGATATCAGCGACAGGGTGAACAGGAACCTCGATTGGTTCGTACGGTTAGACCCCGTACAACTATCGAATTCACTTTCCGATCTGATATACAACAACATCAATCCTATGATGCTGATTTCAAGTATTTACCAGCAACATAACAAGGAGAAATACAGGATACTGGTCGACGACCTGTTGCAACGTGCGCAAACATTCTATAAGCTGGGTGTACCCTATGCAGGGGATACCCTGCTGAAAGAAATCACCGACGGTTCGGTACGCGGGTATTATTCCACAGCTACCGACGATACTGTACACCGCGCTGCGGAAGAGGAGACAATGCAAAAGGCTCTCAATATGATGCAACAATTTAGTCCCCGTTTGCTGGAGCAATATCAGCAGTCGGCTCAGTAATGGTATATAAATACGGTCGTGAGTCGACTCATGGCCGTATCTCTTTTCATCATACACCCACATTTCATGCTAATTGAGCAACCACCACATTTATACAGGCTTCTTTTTCCGGAAGCCCGCTGGCGGATAAGTATCCCCGGTCAAAAAACGGTCTATCTTACTTTTGATGATGGCCCTATACCCGAGGTGACCCCTTGGGTACTGGATCTATTGGACCATTACGATATAAAAGCTACATTCTTCTGTGTAGGAGATAACGTACGAAAATATCCCAACCTTTACAGGCAACTCCTTATAAGGGGTCACCTGACAGGCAATCACACCTTTAACCATGTACAAGGCTGGAAAAACAGTACATCCTTTCTGTTGAAGAATACCAACAAGGCAGCGGAACTGATCGATTCATCGCTTTTTCGTCCTCCACACGGACATATGCGTGTACCGCAGAATCTGGCGCTGCGGGATGCAGGCTACAAAGTGATAATGTGGGATGTGGTGACAAGGGATTACAGTCGTTTTATGAGTCCGGGACAGGTCTTGGAAAACGTAAAAAAATACACGCGAAACGGCTCCATCATCGTATTCCACGATTCCCTGAAAGCGGAGAAAAACCTGAAGTACGCCCTTCCGCATGCCATCGAATGGTTGCAGCAAGAGGGATATATATTTGAATTGATCCCGACGGGAAATTCCATACCCGCCAGCCGGATCACAGGTATTTAATCTCCTTTTTATTTTTCTGAAAAAATGTTTTTTAGCCAACTTGTCATATCCGATAAAAATTGGGGTGAAATTGTTTGTTCAATTTCCCCATATTCCCGGACTGAGCCTGTTTCACATTCCTGAAAAAGATGATTCAGGCCAGGGTATGATTTGATTGTATAATTTCTGTTTCCACCTCTTTCCAATGACTCCTCCATTGCCTGTAAGTTCTGTCGGGCTTCCACTTGTATGTCTTTTTCCCCGTTAGCTGCAAACACCGGGCATTCCACTTTTTCGAGATATTCGGAAGGATTCAATGATATAAAAAATCGATACCATGGCGAAAGCATTGCTCCCATATTTCCATTAATATAATGTTCCCTACCATTCGTTCCCCGAAAAGAAACAGGCATAGACTCCCACAATATACCGAACTTGTTACTCAGTTCTTTTTGTTCATCTACGGTACCTCTCCACTCTTTCAGGTCTATATAAATCGTTTCCAGGGTAGCTATGACCTGATCAATTGTATCCTGCGATATCTGTCCCATCTTCATCAGGTCAGTGTTCTGTTGTTTGAGAAGTTCACTCCCTTCCACGCCCGTTCCCGCCATCAACACAATAGCTCCCACGGTTTTATCATTTGCAGCGACCATTGGTGCAATGATCCCTCCTTCGCTATGCCCGATCAAGGCTATCCGCTTCTTGTCGACATAGACTTGAGATTTAAGAAAATTGAAAGCTACGGTAACATCCGAAGCAAAATCTTCAGTAGTGGCATTCACGTAATCACCACTTGATCGGGCTACGCCTCGTTTATCATAGCGTAAGACCGCAAATCCGTTCCGCGTCAGATGGTCGGCCATCACTAAGAACGGCTTGTGCCCAAGAATGGATTCATCCCGGTCATGCGGTCCGCTCCCCGCTATCAGGATTACGGCCGGAAATATGCCCATGGTGTCGGGAATAGTCAACGTCCCGGTCAACAGGTTTCCGTCAACTTCATTCGGGAAAGTAACCTCTTTTGTCAGATAAGGAAAGGGCGGTTTAGGTTCCTGCGGACGGGACAAGGCAGTTTTTTTGGCCGGTTTTAAAACCAACGGTAATTGTAGTCCACCCTGACGGAATATACCCTTAATAGAATCGCCCTGGAAAATTCCGGTATAAGAAATACCCATTCCTGTAGCAGAAATCTCCAGTTGATTACCGGAAAAAACAGTTTTAGACGTAGATAATCCAAAAGCTCCCTGGTCGGGGCTATCCATTTTCGTTTCGTAAATCGTATCGTTTTTCCCGATATGGAAAACAATACTGAGTTTTGTACTTTGAATATCCAGTTTCCCGGCCCATGAACCTGTTATATCCTGGGCAAAAAGAGCACCCGTGATATAAGTGCAAAAGGCTACAATGATAAATTTCTTCATACGGTTATTTTATTTTTCAAGTTCGTTAGTTAAAACTATGCACTTTCAGTGCAAGGCTTTAG
>NZ_JAXQGC010000047.1:0-58457 GCF_034331125.1 Proteiniphilum sp. | reverse complement strand
ACTTATTTATAACTTTTTCCCGCTAAATTCTTTAGGAATAACTGCGGATAATCATATAAGAATAAATGCATTGTAGCTATTCAAGAAATACTGAAAACAAAAGGAAGCGAGTTAGTATTATCCGTTTTCCGAGCAAACAGTATTGATGATAAAATCAATGAAATAGAATCTTATGTTAAGGATTCAGAGCTTTCCAATTATCCTATAGCCCTATTGAACGAGGCGGTAAGACTTATAAAAGAACAAAAGGGAAGAGTATCTGTGATTGATGTCAGTAATAAGATTGGAGCAAATTACAAATGGCTTGAACGTAAATTTTCAACTCACATTGGATTAACCCCTAAAGAATATGTAGGCATACAGCGGTTTATCCATATGTATTTCGACTTGACCGAAAATTCAGATAAAAATTATCTTTCAACAGCAGTTCGAAATGGTTACTATGACCAAAGCCATTTGTTTAGGGACTTCAAATCTTTTGTTGGAGCTTCTCCTTTGCAATATTTCAGTACTTCAAAATAAATAATATTTAGAGCTGTTTTATTATTTCAGAAATAAGTTTTAACTTTGCCAAAGAGTTATTTGAAGCGATGTAAATCAAAGCAGACGAAAGTAGTTCGCTCGTTTCTATATCGTTACCCATTGCTCTTTTTCTTTCCGATAAATATCTGTTACTCAACGGATAAAAATCAAATCTTCTACTGCTTTACCAGCTTGTCTCAATCCATGCCCAAAACCACCTATTGAACCTGCTATCCACCCGCTTTTAGCTCCAACCCATCCCTTGCCTAAGGCTGTTTCCATATCATCTCCTTCCAGCAGAGATGCTCCGGTAGACAGCGTAAACCCGGTGGCGGAACTTGTCAAACCTTGGGTTGCCATTTCCTGAACAGCCTTGCCTCCTAATTTTGAAGTATATTTGCTGATATAAGGAGATAGCTTTCCTGATATTTTCGAACCTATACCGGCAGTTGCTCCTCCGATTGCTGCATCAAAAAGGATTCCGTCAAGTTTAATATTATTCCAATTCCATTTGCCATCAGCTCCAAAGCCCTGATTTACGACGCTATTCATCCCGCTCATCAGGGCTCCTCCTCCCGCCGGAGACATATAAAGAGAAGCCCATCCTCCGACCAAACCAACACCAAAATAACTTAATCCTTTCCAGTTAAATTGACATCCATTCCCAACCCAATTTATTACCCCGCCAATAAGTGCACCTATTATATCATCAATTATAGCCCATTCACCGGATGGATCAATGTAAACAAGCGGATTGTTCAAACAGTAGGAGTACCGGTTAAAGTTCTGCGTGAAATCCGGCATCTGCACGTATGGGTCGGGACTTAAGAACCTGCCTAATGCCGAGTCATAAAGCCGCGCATTCATATTGATAAGCCCGAACCAGTAGAGGTGTTCGTGCCCGGTGTAGCCGCGGCGCAGGAACAAAATAGGCTCGCTGCCCGGAGCATACGCCGCGTGCGGGCGGGATTGCGCAACCTGCCCCAGGCGTCGTAACTCAATTCCTGTTTCAAAGAGCCGTCGGCATTGGCCACATGGGTGATACTGCCGAGATAATCACGGCAAATATAGTAAATTTTCCAAACATTATTCTCCTTTACATATACCGCAGGGGCGGAATAGGCGTCGCCCCCTAAAAAGATGTTCTACATTTGTTTGGGTGTCTATTTCATACTGCCCGCCGATATATTGTCGTGTCAATACATCTTCGATCCTTGTTTAAGGTGCATCTTTACACGGTCACCTGTGGCATTGTTAGGTAAATGTAGCGTTATAGTCGTTCTTCTCTACCGTCTCCTATTCGTCGCTTTATTTAATTGAGAATTACCTATGTGGGTTAACCTAAACGTAATTGGAAGTTGAAAACAAATTCCTATCGGTTTGCCTCTATTTATTGCAGGTTTATCAAATTTAATAAGTCTGGCAACTCGTAAAGCCTCCTCATCCAAGTCAGGTCGAATTCCTTTTGTAATTTTGTGCTCCGAAGTATAACCCAATGTATCTATCCAAAAACTCACAAATATTTTCCCTTCTATTCTATCTTTTTTTGCACTCTCAGGATATCTTAAATTTTCATTTATAAATTTATTAATATCCTTTATTTCTGGAAGTTCCTGAGGCTCTCCAAAAATAATATTACAAGTATCACATATATTTTGGGCATTTGCAACAATTATTGTTGTAAAGCTTATAATTAAAATAGCTACTTTTACCATTTTCTCGGGATTTTGTAAATGAAATGCCACCATCTTTTATTTATCAAATTGGTTTCATAAGCATTAAACCAATAAAAATTTGCTTGTAGAGAACTGAAAACAGTTGTTTCATCATTTTAAATAAGAGGTTTGCACGAGGAAGCAGATAGATTGAATTTAACAGGGACAACATATCTTACCTTGATTGCTCTTCCTTTTTGCATCGCCGGCTTTTCGTAATGAATCAGCTTTGCTACCCTCAGAGCTTCGGTATTCAAATCTTTTCTTATACCTTTTTCTATTTTATGATCTATGGTAGATCCATCAACATTAATCCAATAAGATACAAAGACCGTACCTTCCAAAGAATCCTTTTGGGCTGTTTTAGGATATTTTATATTGTCTGCAATAAACTTGGTTAAACACCCTTTAAATAATGGTGCCGATTCAATATACGTGATTAACTCGTTATTATAGGTCGAGTCATTGTTTTGACTATGCAAAAATGTACCCCATAACAGAACAAGTAGTAGAATAAATACTTTTTTTACCATTTTCTCGGAATTTTATATATGAATTGAAATCTTTTGGGATAACTTGAATAATTAACACCAAATAAAGAGAGTTGACTTTGATAAAATTCAACACCTTGCCAAGGCAATTTATTTCCCAGATAAAGTCCCTGTCTTTTATATGCATAAACATATCCATTAATTTCCTCAAGGTATGTATCTATTCCAAGTCCTCGTAAATCTTCAGGAAGTTGAGCTATTGATTTTCCTGCTTTTATATTCTTCGAACTATAGGATTCTTTCATATATGTTGCATAAAGAGTTGCATAGTCTTCGAACGCGTATTGTCCATATGAAATTTCACCTGTTTTCGGATGAGTTGCCCCCCAATAACCATCTGCTTCATAATTTTTTGATTTTTTATCTGGATCATAAGTTCCCTCAAACCCAAAATAATCCAACGCCTTTTGATACTGTCCATTTGCGACAAAGCGCTTCAACACTTGATTATTATTTCTAAAACCCTGCCCTCTCATGAAATTGGTTGTCCTTTCTGGAAAAACCATCGCTGAGAGACTTGGGTCGAATGTCCAGCCCGTCTTATCAACTGTCCATGCAGAAACATTTCCACTCCATACATTATGTGAAATATTATAATTTGCTCCTACTGTTGTAAAATTTGAACTTATTGGAAATCCCATTTGAGGGGATAATCCTGCCGACCACCCTACACTAAAACCACTATTCGTAGAATATGAGGCATATAATGTATTAAAGGCTGCCGTGGCACCAGCATAGGCACTAAAATCGCTATTCTTGAAATTATAACCGACACCGGCTTGTACGCTTGCAACACCCGGTATGCCAAAAACAACCGAAAAACCAATACTTAATCCACCTTTCCTACTCCAACTTATATTTGGGATAAACCAAATAAATTCTCCTGTCTCATCCACATACACCAGCGGATTGTTCAAACAGTAACTGTACCGGTTAAAGTTCTGCGTAAAATCCGGCATCTGCACATACGGGTCGGGCGATAAGAAGCGTCCCAGCGCGGGGTCGTAGAGGCGGGCGTTCATGTTGATCAACCCGAACCAGCTCCTCTCGGCTCCCCCTAGGAGTTATAGGCAAAAGTGGCGGTAATGCCGTTTTCGGTCATAGTGTTTGGATTGCCAATCCGTCTGACCGCTCAAAGCGGTCAGACGGGTGGGAAAACTACCCCGCCACTACGGGATAGCTCTTAACTTTTTGTTTTTCTTTTTATTTGCCATTAGGAGCATTATTTTGATTGGGAGTATTACTTTTTAAATAAGTTTGCTTTAATAATTCTTCATAATGCTTGATACTTTTCGGTTTGAATCCAAATTTTAAGAAGACCCCTGAAATATGAGGAAAGAACAAAACTTTTTTCAATTCGTCATTTAAAAACTCAATTATATAGAAATAAAAGAAATGTCTTTTTATCCTTTTTATCTCATAATTCTTGAATACTTTCCTTTTTTTACAATCTTGTATTATTGTTATTTCTTCATTATAAAAAACATCCCGTAGTTTTAGTAATGGAAGAAGAATAATCTGTATAATTAGAAAAAAAATAAATCCTACTAAAAAAGGCATCATTTTCTCTACGTTAACCATATTTATTATTACTCCTATACAACATACGATAATAATACATATATTGAACAACGGCAAAATATATTTATATAAGAAAGTAATTCTGCTTGATAGTCTTTTCATTGCAATACATAAAATTATAATTAGTATATAAAACCTAATTTTAGAGATCCAGAAGCACCCCATCCCAAAGCAATTTTTCCGGAAAGATCTAAGCCAAAAAATCCACTTCTAAAACTCCAATCATCATAAAAGTTAAAGGTTGCTCCGAATATTCCAAATGCTCCAACTTCAATTGTATGAGTTTTAAATGGATATTGGGGCGAAGACAAGTCAATAGATTGACTATAATTAACTCCGGCATAATAGCTTGCCCCCAAATCCAACAATTTCCTTATACTTCCTTCTCCTTCAAAATAAAAATTAGGCGCTTCTTTATTACTGAGATTGCCTTCTATTAAAATATCATGAACCGGTGAAATATTTATTCCAACACCTTTATCTAAAGAACCTGCTATTTGTACTCCATAGGAAATCTCGCCTTGAGCTGATGTGTAAAAGTGATCTTTCATCCAATTTTTAATTGATTTTTTTGAATTATATTCATTCCTAACCTGAATAATCGCATTTTCCACCCCTTTCTCCGGCTTATTATAATCATATTGTGGATAATATATGTTCGAATTCCCATTATGATGGTACCCCATACCCAGTCCTTTATCTTTGCTATAACCAACCATCGGTTGTGGTTGACCTGCTTTTCCGGCTGATATACCACCGTACATTCCCGAACCGTCCGTATTTGAACCAAAATGAAACACAACTTCGTCCGGTTTTCCCCAGTTCCATGGAAGCCAGTTCCATTTTAATGGATTTCCCTGGTTTTCTTTTGGTGTATTGTCGTGAGCTGCTTTTGCATAGAAAAAAACTCCGATAATTGCACCGATAATCCAATTTGCCAATTCCCCATCCTGATCGATATAGACCAATGGATTGTTCATCGCATAAGTATATCGATTGTAGTGTTGGGTCATGAATGGATTTTGCACATACGGGTCGGGACTTAAGAACCTGCCTAATGCCGAGTCATAAAGCCGCGCATTCATATTGATAAGCCCAAACCAGTAGAGGTGCTCGTGCCCGGTGTAGCCACGGCGCAGGAACAGAACAGGCTCGCTGCCCGGAGCATACGCCGCGTGCGTGGCGGGATTGCGCAACCTGCCCCAGGCGTCGTAACTATATTCGGCTTTCAAAGAACCATCACTATTGGCAATATGCGTGATACTGCCTAAATAGTCTCTGCAAATATAATACATTTTCCAACTACTTCCGTTCTCTTTCACATAAACTGCCGGAGCGGAATAGGCATCGCCACCCAGGTAGAGCCGCTCGATGTTGTTCTCCACATCCAACTCGT
Organism: Proteiniphilum sp.; assembly: GCF_034331125.1. Taxonomy (NCBI): domain Bacteria; kingdom Pseudomonadati; phylum Bacteroidota; class Bacteroidia; order Bacteroidales; family Dysgonomonadaceae; genus Proteiniphilum; species Proteiniphilum sp. The sequence continues at coordinate 52,692 of NZ_JAXQGC010000047.1, read as the reverse complement.
ACTGCTTGCCGATGTAGTAGCGCGAAAGGATAACGTTATTATTCTGTTTTACCTGCATCTTCACCCGGTCGCCCGCGGCGTTGTAGGTAAAGGCGGCGTTAAAGCCGTTCTCCGTAATGCTGTTTGGGCGTTGGTACGAGGTGTAGGTAACGCTTTGCTCCCTTACGGGCACAGCCGTGCCCGTGGGGGTAAACATGGTAACCTGGTAAGGTCTCGACGTATTGCCGTAGGCCAGTGTCCCTACGCCGGGCATCTGCGTAATGTTGCCGTTGGCGGCGTACGATAGGGTTTGCCCGCCCATGCTGCTCAGGCGGTTCAGGTGGTCGTAACCGAACGTCTCGGTCTTGTTGTGCCTGTTGTCTTTGCGGCTGAGCAGGTTGCCCTTCTGCACGTCGAAGTTATAGGTAAAGCTCTGTATGCTGCCCGCCGTGCGGCCGGTGGGCAGCCCGAAGGCGGTGTAGCCGTAGGTGCGCGCCATGGTGCCGGTGGTGGCCCTGGTGGGCTGCCCCAGGGCGTTTTCCTCGGTAAGCTTCCAGATACTGGTGGTATTATTCAGTTTTATCTCTGTATTATGCCCGTAGGCATACGTGAAATTCTCCGTACCGATGGTTCCGTTTTGCGTTTCGTACTGCACGGACGAGACATTGCCGGTGGCGTAAGCGTAGGTCTTTTGCAGGAACTTGCCGTCGGGCACGGTTTCTTTTAATGTTTGTACCCTGTCAAATGAATCGTACGTGTAATCAATACGAGTTCCATTGGTAGAGTTCTCGTATTCTAAAAGCGATAAGTCGGTAGTTTTATAGACATACGAGGTAGTGAATTCCGGGCGTTCTACACGCTCAATTCTTCCGTCTCTTTTAAATATCGAACGAATAATTTTACCGTTGGCATCTTTTACTGTACGGGTCAATACGCCTGCCGAGGTGTAACTGTCGCTGAAGGTTTGTGTTCCGGCGCTGGGGTCGGCGATGGATGTCTGCCGCCCGAAGGCGTCGTATCCGAAGGATGTGATCACCCCGCCGGGAGCGGTAATGGAGGACGGTTGTCCGTCGGGGCGCAGGGTGTAGGTGATGGTTCCGCCCGGGTCGCTCACGCTTATCAGCGCGCCTGACGCGTCGGCGGTCTTGGTGACAGCTATCCCGTTGCGGGTTTCCGTCACGCTTAACCCGTTGTAGTTCCACGTGGCGGTTTTACCGGATGCTTCGGTAAGGTTGGTCGGACGGTCATAGGTGTCATAGGTATAGGTGTTCCAATACGAGGGCGACGAGCCCTTGAACGGAAGCGATACTTTTTCCAGTCGTCCCTTGTTGTCGTAAGCATTATCCACATACTGCCAACTGCCGTCGAAACGCTGGTTGCCCTTGCGGATCTCCCTGCCCAGCGCGTCGTAATGGACAACGGTGGCAGGCTGGCCGGTAACGGTATGAGTGATGGTGTACAGCCCTGCACCACCCCAATCGATTTCGGTGGTTTCAGAAGTCCCGTCGGGATATGCCACGGAGGTTAACTGCCCCCATTCATTGTAAACGCGGGTAGTGATCCGGCTCTTATGATCCTCAATGGTTTTTGGATTACCGTATTTATCGTAATTGGAATAATCCGTTTTTTGCAGCAATGCGTTGGTGACGGAAGCGATATATCTGCCTGAAGGATCGTAGGTATACGTGTTGCCGAGAAACTCGGTAACGTTGTACGGTGCCGACTTTTCGGAGGTTAGATTCCCATTGGCGTCATATTCCCATTTTGTTTCACCGGTTTTCTGGTTGCCGCCTGTCCCCGCGTGGGTGATCCGTGTTGCGGGCAGGCGGGCGCTATTGTAGGTAATCGCTTCTTTATGGATCCACGAAGCACCGCCCCGGGTGTTGGTCACGGTCGTGGTCAACGGCTGGCCGATAAGGTACCGGGCAGAGGTGATAATATTGTCGTATGTTTGGTCGGTTATCCGGGTGATCCCCGACCCCGAGCCGATGTTCAGGGTGATCTTCGTGGGGTTGTTATACGTGTCGTATTGGTAACTGGCGTATGTATATACGCCAGTCAACTTGTCGGTCTCGTTGGAAGAGGTCATCCGGGGATTGCATTTTCTGTTGCTTCCTTCGTTACGGGTATAGTAGTAATTGGCCGTACCGAAAGGTGAATCGACTTTGATCGTTACGCCGAACAATAAGGGATCACGTTCTTCCTCAACCGTGATATTTTGTACGTATTCAATAGTCTTCACCTTCTCAAACCCCGAGAATCCAAGCCCGGTTTTATGTGCTACAGCACCATACCAGGTGTAGTAATATTGTTTGACGGGACGATAATTATCCATATAAATATTAGACGTACGCAAAAGATTCAAGGGAGCGATCAAAGAGAAAAAAGGATAGGATCTGCTGATTGATGACGTGATATAGTTATCGTTCTCCACCATATTGCTGTAGTCATTCATATATTGCATCCCGTAACTGTCGGTAAGACCGGTCAGGAGCTTATCTTTGCCTTCATCTTTGGTAAACCGGTAACACTTCACATAAGCATCCTCAATAGTGATAAAATGGCTGGAATTGCGGAATTCCACCACATTGGCCGGTAATATCTTCGAATTCGCGGTAACCGTGACTTCATTTCCGGTAGCCGTGTTTTGTATTATACCATGTCTATTAAGGAATGCTCTTACCCGGTTATTTTTCAATCGCAACAGGTCGCTTTTCCCGTCACCGTTGACATCCATCAGAAAATAGGTCTCCCCAGATTCCGCATTTGTTACGGATTGAGTGCTCTTCACATGCTCCTTGCCGGTGGACAAATACACAGTCCATGTGTTCCCGTTATCAACATAACCAAGGTCAACCTCTTTGTAAACACTCCTCCCGTGTGTCGGACAGCAGGCATCATCCACATTATAGGGTGTACCGTATCCTTGACATGACTGCAAACTCGAATTGCACTCGTTGCAATATAAATTATAGATAGACACGAAATTAGTAACATCGTAGCTGCATTTCCTGCAATTATGCGAATATTCATTGATAATAGGATGAGGTGTACCACAATTATAACACATACTGGGTGCCCAGACAGGTATGGGAGCGTACGTCCTGTCCTGGTAAGAGTTGACAGGGGGGATCAGGATATCGGCCATTCCATCGCCATTAAGGTCGCCAATCAGTTCGTTCCTGTAGAATTCCGTCCTTGTCAGGGATGAGGAAAATGGAAGGGCTGTAAAAGAAGTGCCGCTCAGCGTATAGACTTTCCATCCCGATGAAGATGCATTGCCGGCCTGACTGTTATAAGTCAATGCTATCTGAGGTGCAGATGACGCAACAGGTGCCGTCGGAACAGGTATGGAATAGAATTTCCCTCCCGAAGGGGTAACTCCTTCAGTAAAATCGATTTTCCCCTCAGACTTACTTTGGTCGACGGACATTACCTGCGCAGATAACTCAACCACAGCACCGTTTTCCTGCATATACTTATTTTTCAACACTTTGTCTGCATTGGAGATCAAGGCAGGAACACCTGACTTAATATCGTCCAGCACAAACCCTTTAAACCTATAATGGTAAAGAGTATCACCTTCGCCTAAAACTTCCGGTTCAATGGTATATCCGGTTTGTTTATCATATAAGTTATTGGAAACAAAGAATCCCGAATCATTATAATGTACATGGTCGCACGATTCATCCGTACAGACATGTATATGCCCCGTTTTTGGTATCGTATCATTGCCTGTATGGCAAAACGCTTTCGTTCCCGGCAAAACCCACAGGTTGATGCCGAGCAATAAACAGAGCGGAAGATTTCTATTCAAAGTGTAAAATGTTTTCATACGCATGTGTTTTTTAAGTAATGGGTTATCATTATTGAACCGGCAAATCAACAAATCATTTCTTGATCACCCTCCAGGCAGTGGGTTGACCATTCAGAATAATATGCAGGATGTATATCCCTTTGGGGTACCTGCCCATATCGACAAGGGTCGTCTCGCCCGTGATGCGCCGTTTTGCCACGATGATCCCGGTTATATTGTAAAGAGAATATTCACCCTGCATGGAGGGGGCGTAACCGGAAACCCGGATGGTCATCTGTGTTTCAACGGGATTGGGATAGATCCTGACCTGTGTATCATCGAGAGTCTCCTCGAAGAAGACCGTGTCGGCCGGGTTCTCCGAATCGGAAGCACTCCGGGGTTCTCCTGTTCTTTCAGGGTAATAACTTTCGGATCGGCAGACTCTCCGCGATTGACGGATGTGGAAAAAAGAGAAGATCCGCACAGACAGAGAAAAACAAACAGTGTAATTTTTTTATTCATGAATATATTCTTTTGTAGTGTTAATTACTCATTACAAAGAGAATATAAAATATGTAATACTTCGAGTTTTTAATAAAATATTTTTTAAATTTTACGCCTATGGATAAGCTATAAGGCTCACTATCAAAATTATATTGAGGTTACCACTTTACGCTCCCGCAGTGTTATGAAGAAGGTGTTTTTACCCGTTCAAAGAAAGAAGTATTGATTCCCGACTCCTTCAGCTTATTTTTTAGCTGGTTCTTTCTGCTACGTATGCTGGCAACACTGGTTCTGAGTATAATGGCCATATCGCTGTTGGTCACACCGCAGCAAATCAAAAAAAACATCAATAACTCAGATTTGTTGATATCATCTGGAAGGGAGATGCCGGTCAGCTCTTCGAATTTCTTTCCGGAAATATCACGGGCAAAACCGTCTATTAAGTTTTTTGACATTGATTTCAGCAACTGTTCGATAAAGTCGGCAAAATCGGGTTTTAACCTTCGCTCTTTGTTGGCCAAGGCGCCTAGTTCTTTTTCTATTAAAAAGAATTGGGTTAACATCCGATTATAGATACTCATGGTGAACTGCTGCTGTTTGTTTTTCCTCATTTCCTTTTCCATCTCCATTTTTTCGAATTTTACCCTGTTGTTTTTTTTCTGGATATAGATGGCTGAAAGGATTAGAAGAATGATCAGGCAAAGAATCACAATTATGGCTATCCTTGCATGTGCCTCAGCCCGCAATGCTTTGTTTTCCGCCTCACTGTGATTATATTGTTTTTCCAGTTGCAATATATGGATATCTTTCTGTTTTGCAATTGTCTTATCATGAACAAGGGCCGCTTCCCTTCGATAGTTGTTTGCTGTTTTGTAGTCGCCCTGCTCTTCTGCTATATCTGCCACATTTTCATACAGCAGGTAGTTTAGCTCATAATTAGAGTCGGGAATATGTTCAATAGATTTCAAGGCATAGAGCATGGCGCTGTCTAATCGGCCGAGATAGCGATATTGTTCGGCAATGGAATAATACATCCGGAAAATATCTGGTTTTTCTTTCATTAACGGCACTAATCCAAGCAGCTCCTTTTCCTTTTCCAATGCTTTATCATATAGTTTCTGAGTAGCATAATAAACAGATTGGGCATTCAGCAGAAAATAATCTTCATCCACACTTTTCGGGGAAATAGCGTCCAGTGTGTCGAGGTATGCTTTTCCCCGGTCAAGATTTTCCAACTTCAAACTATTCCAGAAGAGTGCGAGATAGCTGTCGAAAATGTGTGCCGGATTTTTTTCAACTTTGGCACATTGCAGGGCTTTTTGCCGATACTCGGCGGCAATGGTGAAATTGCTGTTCTTTTCATGTATGCTTCCGAGAAAAAAGTTCAACAGGTAAGCAATGGAAGGGTCTCCCTTCTGTTGGAGGGAGAACATTTTTTCTGCCTTTTTGAGCGGGAGCAGCACAGTGCTGTCGGTAATATTCATCCGGTATCTGACAACACTCTGATAAATAAGCGAACGGATATGGCCATCCGTTCCCGGCCGGTGTTTGGTATAATATCGTACCACCCCACTGATCAATGAATCGGAAGTGAATTCGGTATATGTTTTATCATCAACAATGGTTTTTAAAAGTCCGTGGTATGCACGGTTGGCAGGGGAAAGCCGTCGGGGATCGAGCTTACGCAGGCTGTCGGCAATGGTCTCAGGATATTTTCCCAACTGATTGTCCCATTGCTGCAAACGGATATATGTTTGCCGTTCTCCTTCATTATCACACGACAAGGGTATCCATAGCAATAAAAATAGCATTAAAATAACTTTCAGGTTATCCCTCCCCATAGCATTCGATTTTTCACAAATTTAGATAAATTTCTAAAATTGTGCAATGGAAAATTGACAGTTGACAATAAAAAAAAGAAATACTATATTTGCAGGCTAAAGCATAGGCGAATGATCTGTTTTCCCAACGCAAAAATTAATTTAGGGCTCCACGTTGTTTCGCGCCGAAAAGATGGCTATCACAACCTGGAGACTATTTTTTATCCTATCGGGTTAAAAGATGCCCTGGAGATCGTCCCGGTAGTGGAGACCGGGGCGAAAAAGCCTGCCGGGGTTCCGGAATTTACCGCAAGCACAGGTTCGACGGCCGACAATAAACCTTCTCCCGGTAAGTACCGTTTTTTCCAGACCGGCATTCCGATCGAGGGAGCACCGGAAAATAACCTGGTGATCAAATCGCTGCACCTGATAGCCACTGAGAAAAAGCTGCCGGAAATAGATATTCACCTGCTCAAAAAGATTCCGTCCGGTGCTGGATTAGGCGGCGGTTCTTCGGACGCGGCATTTATGCTCAGGCTGCTCAACGAGACTTTCGACTTAGGGTATTCAAAAGAAGAACTGATGCTTCGTGCCGCCCGTTTGGGTGCTGATTGCCCCTTCTTCATCCTGAACAGGCCCGCTTTTGCTACAGGCACCGGCGACGAACTGGAACCCATAGAGTTAGACCTAAGCAACTATATGCTTTTACTTGTGAAGCCAGATATCATGGTCTCCACCAAAGAGGCTTACGCGATGATCACCCCGCGGAAACCGGATCTACCGCTGAGAGAGATTATCCGGAAACCGCCTGAAACATGGAGAGAGCTACTGAAAAATGATTTTGAACCTCCTGTTTTCAAAAAATTTCCCGAAATTTGCAGGATCAGGCAAAAACTTTATGAAATGGGGGCGGTATATGCTTCCATGAGCGGGTCGGGGTCGTCTGTCTTCGGCCTCTTTGAAGAGGAACCTGATTGGAGGGGAGCATTCGCCGGCCATTTCGTTTGGAACAGTGATAAGGTGGGAAGGTGATTTTTAGTTTACAAAATATGAAACGATATTCTTTTTTTTACATCATTAGCGGGTTACTGCTGGTAATAAGCACAAAGGCGCAGCAGCCGCTGATGCCGGACAAGATCTATTCTTTCGATCCGATTCCGGTACAGAGACCGGTAATGCTGGATAGTACAAACCTCGACAAATCCACCTTTTCGGATGAAAAGCTACTCGCCTATCCGGTCTCCTTTCCGGCACAGGAACGGTTTACCACAGAGTTGACTCCGGATACGGCCGGATTTTTCAACCTGACAAAACCACCACAGGGAGAAGCATTGCAACTATTCTCTTTCTTTGTCACCGGTGACCGCTATGGTAAAGGGAAACTCACCATAACATCGCCCAATCCGCTGGAATTGTGGGTCGATAATGTGAAACGGGCAACCAAAACACAAGTAAACGACAGCCTGCACCAGTCGGGATCTGTGGATACGAACCTGAACGGGCCGGCGAACAATGTGCGTATTGTCATTAAGATGCTCACCTCGGCAGAATATAAGGCAGATCCCGCTGTGAAGATCGAACTGAAACCCGACGAGAAAGATTCCCTGCTCGTCTATACATTTAATAACATAGACAACCGAAGGATCAATATCAAAGATATCCTTGAAGGAAAAAGGGTGAATAGCTCTTCGGTTTCACCCAGTGGACGATTCGTGCTGCTAAGCCTGCGGGAGACATTGTCCGGGGGGAATAGCCGGAGTTATACAGAGATATATGATGCCAGGCAGAAACGGATGATCCTTTCGGAACCGGGCGCCAGAGCACAACTGAATTGGATGCCAAAATCAGACCTGCTCTATTATGTGGCTGATGACAACAGCGGACGGACACTCTACACACTGGATCCGCTCACAGCAGAAACTAAAATTATTGCCGAAGGACTACCGAAAGAGAATTTCCATATGGCACCCGATGAACAATCGGTTTTCTTCTCCACAAAGGAAAGCATTACCATCAGTAATCCCGGGGGGTTGAAACGGCTGCTCGGGATCGACGACAGGCTGCCGGGTTACCGTGACCGCTATTTTTTATACCGGCATTTCTTCGATACGGGTCTCACCCAACAACTCACCTTCGGACGCCAAACCGCTTCACTCAATGATGTGACTGGCGATGTAAAGAAACTGCTCTTTTCCACTTCTGAAGAATATCTTCTGGAACGCCCTTTCCGCAGAAGTTCGCTCTATATGCTGGATTTGGAGACCATGGAGGTGGATACGATCTGGAAAAATGAAACGTACGCTTACTCCGCCCAGTTTTCACCCGACGGAAAACAACTGCTGATCCACGGTGCTCCCGAAGCATTCGGAGGTATCGGGCTTAATATCAAAGAGGGGCAGGTTGCCAACAGCTACGATACACAGTCGTTTATCATGAATCTGGCCACCCGGCAGGTGGAACCGGTCACCAAAAACTTTGATCCTACCATTAGCGCACAGGAATGGAATGCGCAGGACGGATATATCTATTACCGCGTAGAAGAGGGTGACCGTGCAAATATGTACCGCTATGATCCGAGACGGAAAAAGTTCGACAAACTACCGCTCAAAGAGGATGTGATCCGCTCCTTCAATATTGCCGAAAATGCCGCATGGGCGACTTATACAGGGGTAAGCACATCGAATTCGAACCGGAGTTACCTGCTGAACCTGAAGACGATGGAATCGACCCTGATCTCCGATCCTTATGCGGAACGGCTGAGTAAACTGCAATTAGGAGAAGTGAAAGACTGGCAATTCACCAGTTCTTTCGGCGATGTGATCGAAGGACGTTACTATCTGCCTCCCAATTTCGATCCGAAGAAAAAATATCCGCTGATCGTTTATTACTATGGCGGAACCAGCCCTACGTCACGAACATTTGAGAGCACTTATCCGTTACATGTCTACGCCGCACAGGATTATGTGGTCTATACGCTGCAACCGAGCGGCACTACCGGCTACGGGCAGGAGTTCTCTGCCCGCCATGTGAATGCCTGGGGCGACCAGACTGCCGAGGAGATCATAGAAGGAACCAAAGCGTTCGTAGCCTCCCACCCTTTTGTGGACGGCACAAAGATCGGTAATATCGGTGCATCGTACGGCGGATTTATGACGCAGTACCTCATCACCAGGACCGACCTGTTTTCTGCTTCGGTATCGCATGCCGGGATCAGCAATATTACCAGTTACTGGGGTGAAGGATATTGGGGTTACTCTTACAGTGCAGGAGCAAGTGCAGGAAGTTATCCATGGAACAATCCCGACCTCTATGTAAAGCAAAGCCCGCTCTTTTCTGCCGACAAGGTCAATACGCCGTTGCTGCTACTGCATGGAACAGCCGACACCAACGTGCCTATCGGTGAGAGCATCCAGATGTACAACGCCTTGAAACTGCTCGGCAAGGAGGCAGAATTTATCCAGGTGGAAGGTGAAAACCATGCTATCTATGATTATGACAAGCGGATTGCCTGGAATAACGCTATCTATGCCTGGTTCGCCAAATGGCTGAAAGAGGACTCCCGCTGGTGGGATTCGATGTTTCCTGACAATTGAAAATTGAAAATGAAGAATTGGTAATTGGTAATTAGTAATTAGTAATTCTAAAATATGAATCTGGAAGAACTTTGTAATAAGGTAAAAGAACTTGCATTCTCTACGGGCGAATACCTGAAAACGGAACAGGCTGCCCTGCGTAAGAGGGATATTGAGTTGAAAGGCACCCGTAATTATGTGACCTATATCGATAAAGAGGCGGAGAACCGGTTAGTAGAGGGATTAAGCCGGTTACTTCCCGAAGCGGGATTCCTCACGGAAGAGGAGACAGTGGGGTTTGAACAGAAAGAACACACATGGATCATCGACCCGCTGGACGGTACCACCAATTACGTGCACGGCGATTCTCCTTTCTCGGTGAGTATCGCCTTGATGAAAGAAAATGAAATTATCCTGGGTGTGGTATATGATCCACTGGCTGCACAGATGTATTCCGCCACCGGAACGGGAAAAGTTTTCCTGAACGATAATCCGGTAAGAGTGAGCGGCCACTCCACCCTGACAAACGGCTATATAGGCTTCGGCATTCCGTACAGCCTCGATGAGAGGGGTGAACAGATCCTCAGGAATGCCATGAAGCAGTTTCGCAAATGCAGTTTCCGCATCAAGGGATCGGCAGCACTGGAAATCTGTTACATAGCGGCAGGCGTATGTGACGCTTACTTTCATAGCGGCCTCTCACCATGGGATGTAGCTGCCGGAGCATTTATCCTGGAATGTGCCGGTGGAAAATGCAGCGATTTTTCCGGAGGGGACAATTACATTTTCAATAAAGAACTGGTCGCTTCAAACGGTATTATTCATCAGGAAATTATGGAAACCATCATACAGGGAAACTAATGGAAAACCAGACTGTTCTAATAGCATTCCTGCTAACCCTCTTTGCCGGCTTGTCGACCGGTATCGGCAGTTTAATCGCTTTTTTGGCTAAACGCACCAACACTAATTTCCTTAGCCTCTCCCTGGGACTTTCCGCAGGTGTGATGATCTATGTTTCTTTCATGGAATTGATGCCTAATTCGTTGGAGTCGCTTACCGGCATATTTGGCCAGAAAACAGGTATGTTCTATATGATCCTTGGTTTTTTCGGAGGTATCGCACTGATCGCACTGATTGACTTCCTGGTTCCCAAATCGCAAAACCCACACGAAATACACGGTGTGGAAGAGATGAAGACAAACTACAGGTTGAAACAGACCGGTATGATCACGGCTATTACCATCGCCATTCACAACTTCCCGGAGGGGATCGCCACTTTCATGTCGGCTATGAACTCGTTCGAGGTAGCCATCCCCATTACAGCGGCCATCGCCATCCACAATATTCCCGAAGGGATTGCGGTATCGGTTCCTATTTATCACGCTACCGGCAGCAAGAAGAAAGCATTTTGGCTTTCTTTCGCCTCAGGGTTGGCAGAGCCGCTGGGTGCGCTCATCGCTTTCCTGTTCCTGCTCCCTTTCTGGAATCCGGTGCTGGATGCGTTTATTCTCTCGGCCATTGCCGGGGTAATGGTTTTTATCTCCCTGGATGAGTTATTACCCACCGCAGAAAAATACGGTAAACACCATCTCTCCATTATCGGGTTGATGATTGGCATGGCGATTATGGCACTGAGCCTCTATTTGTTCATCTAAACAAAAAAGATTATTTTTGTTTCACGTTTTTACAGATCCATCAACACTCATACACAAACAGCTATGACAACAGATATTAGACAAATAGGCGAACGGATCAAAGGGTTGCGCGATGCGATCAACCTGTCCCCCGGTGAGATGGCCCATAGACTGGAAGTAGATACGGACGATTACCTGCAATTTGAGGCGGGTGAGAAAGATATCTCCGTCTCATTCTTACAGCGCATAGAGCGGGAGTTCAACGTGGATCTGGGTACCTTAATGTTTGGTACGGAGCCTCGAATGAATTCCTACTTTATCACCCGGAAAGACAAAGGTGTAAGTGTGGAAAGGGTTTCAGCCTATAAATACCAATCACTCACTTCCGGCTTCACCAATAATGTGGCAGAAATTTTTGTCGTCACGGTAGAGCCTAAGCCATTGGATATCGATTTTTACCAGAATATCCACGCGGGACAGGAATTCAACATGGTGTTGGAAGGAAGCATGATGCTGCATATCAACGGCAAAAACCTGGTACTTGAAGAAGGCGACAGCATCTATTTCGATTCGTCGCTCCCACACGGTATGAAGGCGCTTAATGACAAACCGGTAAAATTTCTTGCCGTCATCCTCTATCCGTAATTAATAAAGAAATAAATATTTTCCTCTAATCGGCAGGATATTTCCAACACAAAAGTCCTAACGTCATAATACGGTTATCATGCTAGAAAAATTTGTAAAGAAAACCTCATTCAGTTCGCATCAGGATTTTATCGACCATTACGATATCTCGGTTCCCGAAAACTTCAATTTTGCATATGATGTGACGGATGAATGGGCGCGAACAAACCCCGGAAAACGGGCGCTCTGCTGGACTAACGACAAAGGGGCACACAGGGATCTGACGTTCGGCGAACTGAAAACGCTGTCAGACAAGACAGCCTCATTCTTCCAATCGCTCGGCATCGGAAAAGGGGATATGGTGATGCTTATCCTGAAAAGAAGCATCGAGTTTTGGCCGGCCATCCTGGCGCTACACAAGATCGGAGCCATAGCGATCCCGGCAACCCATCTGCTGACCGATAAAGATATCGTTTATCGTAACAATGCGGCAGATATAAAGGCGATTGTAGCCGTACAGGATGAAAACCTGATTGAGCATGTGAATCTGGCAATGGCTAAATCGCCTACGGTACAACACCGTATTATGGTGGGTGATACCATTCCCGAAGGGTGGATCGACTTTCACCGGGGAGTGGGAGAAGCGGTTCCGTTCGTCAGACCGGAAAAGGTGAACGATAACGACGATATCATGCTCCTTTATTTTACTTCCGGTACTACGGGGCAACCCAAGATGGTGATACACGATTTCACCTATCCCTTGGGGCATATCACTACCGCCAAATACTGGCATAACCTGCATGAGGATAGTGTACACCTGACCGTGGCAGATACCGGATGGGCCAAAGCGGTATGGGGAAAGCTATATGGACAATGGATCGTGGGCGCCTGCATATTTGTCTACGACTTCGACGGCCGTTTTATCCCCCAGGATATGCTCCGGATGATATCCGAATACAAAGTCACTTCGTTCTGCGCTCCTCCTACCATCTTCCGGTTCCTGATCCGTGAAGACCTGGCCAAATATGATCTTTCGGCTCTGGAATACTGTACTACAGCGGGGGAGGCGCTCAACCCGTCGGTATTCGAGACTTTTTATAAACTGACCGGTATCAAGATGATGGAGGCATTCGGGCAGACTGAGACAGCCCCTACTATAATCACTTTCCCCTGGATGGAACCCAAACCGGGTGCGATGGGTGTCCCCAACCCTCTTTACAAGATGGATCTTCTGACCCACGATGGACGTGCGGCCGAAGATGGGGAACAGGGAGAGATCGTCTTCTATACCGACGGAAAGCGTCCTCTTTCTCTGTTCAAAGGCTATTATCGTGATGAAACGCTTACCCAGGAAGTATACGCGGATCATATTTATCATACGGGCGATATGGCCTGGCGCGATGAGGACGGTTACTACTGGTTTGTAGGACGTACCGACGACGTGATCAAGAGCTCCGGCTACCGCATCGGCCCGTTTGAGGTGGAGAGTGCGGTAATGACCCATCCTGCCGTGGTGGAATGCGCCATCACCGGCGTACCCGATGAGATCAGGGGGCAGGTAATCAAGGCAACCATCGTGCTGGCGGAAGAATATAAAGCGCAAGCGGGCGATGAACTGGCTAAAGAGATTCAGGAGCATGTAAAAAATGTAACGGCTCCCTACAAATACCCGCGATTGATTGAATTCGTAAATGAATTACCCAAAACGATCAGCGGAAAGATCCGACGGGTGGAGATCCGGGAAAAAGGGGGAAGTGGAGAAGTGGAGAAGTGAAGAAGTGAAGAAATTTTGGCTTATAACGATTTAATGATTCAACAATTTAATGATTCAACAATAAATAATTATATGAAGAAAGCATACGTATTTCCCGGTCAGGGAGCCCAGTTTGTGGGCATGGGTAAAGAGTTGTACGAAACATCACCCTTAGCAAATGAATTATTTGAAAAAGCAAACGAAATACTGGGATTCCGGATCACCGACCTGATGTTTGCCGGAACGGATGAAGACCTGAAACAGACAAAGGTTACACAACCTGCCATCTTCCTCCATTCAGTGATCCTGGCAAAAACACTGGGAGAAGAGTTCCAGCCCGATATGACTGCCGGCCATTCGCTCGGAGAGTTTTCAGCATTGGTAGCTGCAGGAGCCTTATCATTTGAGGATGGACTTAAACTGGTATATGCCCGTGCGCTGGCTATGCAAAAGGCGTGTGAAGCCAATCCCTCCACCATGGCAGCCATTCTTGCGCTTCCCGACGAAAAGGTGGAAGAGATCTGCGCATCGATTGATGATGTGGTTGTGCCCGCCAATTACAACTGTCCGGGACAGATCGTGATCTCCGGGTCCAATAGTGGAATAGAAAAAGCCTGCGAACTGATGAAAGAGGCAGGCGCTAAACGTGCCTTACCCCTGAAAGTAGGTGGTGCTTTCCACTCACCACTGATGGAACCTGCCCGTGTAGAATTGTCGGATGCCATTGAATCGACCCGTTTCTCGGCTCCCGTCTGCCCTGTGTACCAGAATGTATCCACCACAGGCGAAACAGATCCCGACACAATCAAGCAAAATCTGATTGCACAGCTTACCTCACCGGTAAAATGGACACAATCGGTACAACAGATGATTGCCGACGGCGCCACGGAGTTTGTAGAACTTGGTCCCGGCAGCGTATTACAAGGACTTATCTCCAAGATCGACAGAAACGTTACCGTTTCAGGAAAACAATAAATTTCAGGTATTTAAATGAGTTTGAACCGGAGTAGGACATAGCACTTACTCCGGTTTTTCAATGTCCATTAAGGTTTCTTATCTAATTTTTTTTGTTAAAATCGAATTTAGAAAATACATTTGTATTGTAACGCAATTACTAACACAGAAAACAGAAAGCTATGCAAAAATTATTGTCCATATTTACACTCATTGCGTCTGTGACATTTTCGGCACACGCACAGGAAGAGTTTTTCAGCGCCCCCAATTATGTCCAGATCGAAAGAAACATAAAAGAACCGACTTCTACCTACTATTATCCCAAATTGATGGAGAAATATATGGCCGGAGACGAGAAAATGACCCTTGAGGAAGGACGACATCTCTATTTCGGTTTTATCTATCAGCCCCAATACATGCCTGTTGACACCTCCTCATATAACAATAAACTGGCAGAAGTATTATCCAAAAAGGTATTCACTCCGAATGATTATACCAATATCCTGGAATATTCAAATGCACTGTTGCTCGAAGATCCGTTCAACCTGCGCGCGTTGAATGCGAAATTGCTGGTGTATGCACAACAGAACAATACCGAAGAATATAAAAGAGTGGCACAACAACGGCGAGTAGTGCAGAATGCTATTGCGGGCACCGGTGACGGGATGTCGGATAAAACTCCGTTTTACGTGATCAAGGTGGCTCATGAATATGATATCCTTCCTTTTCTGGGTTACAACTTTGGTGGTAATGATAAAATTCTCTCAAGCAAAAAGATAAATTATCTAACCCTCGGAGATAATCGATTCGGCGTAGAGAGAGTATATTTCAATATTGCTCCCGTTATTGATCATGTGAGTTCACGCGGCGGAGGAAAAATGTAAAGTGGTTGTCAAAACCACTTTCTTTTTTTAAAATACCAAAGCATCCCGATGGCGATCAACAACATTACTCCCCAGACTATGAAATAACCATACCGCCAATGTAGTTCCGGTATATTGTCGAAATTCATTCCATAGACACCCACAATAAATGTGAGCGGGATAAATATTACCGAGAAGATGGTAAGCAGCGCCATTATATCACTCAGTTTGGTACTCATGGAAGAATGATAAATATTTAACTCATCGTACAATAGTTCACGATAGTAATCCAGCAGTTCTACAGCCAGGTTTATATTATCCTGAAGTTCTTTATAGTGTTTTTCGTTTACCGGGGCAATATAATCGCTTTCCGATTTCACAAGCCCCATAATCATCTCCCTGGCAGGCCTTATATAGCGTCCTACATTACTCAGTTCACGCTTAAGAAGATTAATTATTTTGAGTGTTTCCCTACCGGGATCCATAATCATCTCGTTTTCCAGGTTTTCAATCTTTTCGCCAAGTCCTTCCAAAATAAAGATATAATTATCGATTACTACATCCAGCAGGGCAAAGGCCAGATAATCGGCACCCAATGTCCTGAATCTCTTGGAATGCTTTCTGATCCGCTCCCTGACCGGATTAAACAAATCGCTCTTCTCTTCCCGGAAAGTGACAAGCAGGTTATCCATTACCACAAGACTCAGGTTGTCGACAGATACCCGGTTTTTCCCTTCGTTGAGTTCCATCATCTTTATGGAAACAAAAAGGCCCTTATCGAATTCTTCCATCTGAGGACGTGTGCCCGGCTCCATCACATCCGATAAAATATCGGCCGGGATTTGCAGGGTATCGACCAACTCTCCCATCAATTTCTCATCATGCAATCCGTCGATATTCAACCAAATGAGTGTTTCACTGTTTTTATAAGGCAGGAGTTCTTCTACCGACCGGATTGTCGACTCGTTCACTTTCTCAAAATCGATCTCAAAAAGTGTCATGCGGACCTCTCCGGAACGATGCCGGCCACGAAACTTCAGTTCGTACGGCGAGAGTCCTATATCTTCTTTACGTTTAAGTGGAGTGTGGGGCATATGTCGGGAATTACAAATTATCAATTATCAATTACAAATTACCAATTAGAGAAATATGTGGGTGGAAATAGTATCCTCAATTTATAAACCATTTATACATAACGAAACTTTTCCAAATGAACAGGATGAAGAAGTAAATTGCGACGTTCTTCCTCCAGATCATAAGTCCTTTGCAAACGTAACCAGAAGTCAGCTTTTCCTCCGAAAACAGCTTCTATCCTCAATGCTATATTAGGGGTAATACCTCCCCGCCGATTCAGTATTTTAGATAATGTCAAACGGCTAACCTTCAACATACCAGCAGCTTCTTTGATAGTTATTCCGGCGGGTTTGATTACATCTTCAAGTAAAATTTCTCCCGGATGAATGTGTATATCCTGATGTTTATTCATAATCGTCTTTAGTGATAATCTGAGGGATTCAAATATACAGTATTTATTTGAAAAGTAAAATCCCTTATAAATTAAAAACCGCCCTGACATATGCCAAAGCGGTTTTACCTTCTTGCTTTAATCATTTACTTCGAAAAGATATCTTTTAACTGCCCTACAATATTTCCACTTCCGGATATGGTAATCTCACCGATCTTGTCGGCAATTTTCTCCACGTATTCCATCTCTTTCAGTTTCCACAACATTTCGTTCTCCTCCATCAATTTGGCAGTATTGAGCATACTCCGTACGGAATTTTCTGATTATAAATAAATTGGAACCAGATGCCACAAAACAAAAATGCGTTGATCCGTTACCGTACCATCGATAAATGCCTGCAAAACCGATACCGCCAATGGACGTTGGAAGATTTGATAGAGGCCTGCTCCGAAGCGCTTTACGAGTATGAAGGCCGAAAGGTCAATGTAAGCAAACGTACCGTCCAACTCGATATCCAGACCATGCGTAGCGAAAAACTGGGATACAATGCTCCCATAACGGTACGATTTTTCAAATTAAAGTAAAACTCAACTTAGAACTTGAACGCCTGTTTTTGGGCTTCGGCGACTGCATTGAAGTAATTTCTCCTTCACGGTTAAGACACAGAATTTCAGATACCCTGCGTGCCGCATACAGCCTATATGAAGAAAAATAAAACACTACCGTTTTCTGTCCAGATGGATGCAGGTTTCAAAGAATTTAATAATATCATTCTTAATCAGTTCCGGATGTTCATGTCCGATATTATCATAGGTGTTAAAAACAGCATTTACATTATTGGCTGAATATATACTCCTGCATCTGTCCCATCGATCCGGTAGCATTTGTTCTCCTAAAAGATTAAAGATCTGATCCCTTTCATACGGATCGAATGCGTCTTCATAAGGAACTGCGTCGTTATCATCAAATCTTCCCATAAAATAGAACTGAGGTGTTTTTAAAAATGATGTTCTCTGAAATTCTTTACCTGTTATTTCATCAAAATCACCCGTACC
This sequence comes from Proteiniphilum sp., assembly GCF_034331125.1. Taxonomy (NCBI): domain Bacteria; kingdom Pseudomonadati; phylum Bacteroidota; class Bacteroidia; order Bacteroidales; family Dysgonomonadaceae; genus Proteiniphilum; species Proteiniphilum sp. The sequence continues at coordinate 34,673 of NZ_JAXQGC010000047.1, read as the reverse complement.
TACCGGATATTTTACTATTTCATTATTAATACTATCCATAGGAAGCATTAATAAGCCATTTAATCCTCCTGCTGCTACAGCCAGTATTTTTTCCGGATGCATGATGGTAAATCTGTTCGCGAAAGTTCCCGATGCAGAAAATCCGGTCAGAAGATACCGATTCCCAATCCGGATATTTTTACCTTCCAACCTCTTTTGAGCATCCACGCACATTTCAAGAAGCTGAATATCGAGTCTTTCCAAAGAGTTACCTTTCTGAAACATCACATCCCTATCTAAAGCATGAGTATATATTTTCCATTCTGATTTCGGACGAGGGAATACAGGGACAATCAACGGATATTTTAATTTTTGTGCGACCCAGTTTCCCAAATAAAAATCGACAGTCACGATCCTTTTTGCTTTTTCAATATGTTTTTGTAAGTCGTCATCGACAAAACCTGAATTATTCGGTTCAATAATCAGATAATTCTCTTCGTATTCAGAAATGCCATTCGGAATAAATAAAAAATAGGGGTATTCGAATTGATTATTTACACCGGGTTCGACAAATATCAGTTCACCGTTATATGAATCAACACATCCGTTAATCAGAATCAGAAAGGATAAACAAAGAAAATATTTCATAGGATTATCTTACAGTCATTATTTTTCATAATGCGAGGTTACTGAAATAATTGCGTACAACTCTTGGCACAAATATAATGGTTATTACCGGAATGTACAAATATCAACATTCCGGTAAACTCCTCATTACTAACCATTATCCTCTTTCCTCTTTCAATTTTCAACTTTCAACTTTCATCTACCTCATCCTGCTGATCTCGTTCTCACCGGCACCCGTACCTTTATACCTGTTCTGGCCCGTATTGAATTTATACCGGAGAGTGAGTTCCAGTTCCCTTGTATCCCAACGATTGAACTGGTATATCTCCATTTTTTCGTTATAGAAAGTAACTCCGGTTATCTGCCTGTGAAGCAGATCATGTCCTTTCAGTACAACGGATAACTGATCATTCATGAACGATTTGGTTATTCCGGCATTCACTATAAACTGATTTTCGGAAAGATAAAGGTTTTGATTGTGTCCTTTACCCTGAAAGCGTGTATCTAATGTCAGTATAAATCCCTTCGGTAACGTGAAAGAGTTATTTAGCGAAACTACCGGCATGGGGCTGCTCATATTTACGGGTTTGCTATTACTGTTGATAGTAAGCCATTGTTTGATAAATCCGGCACTGGCTTGCGGACTCCAGATTCCAAATTTTGGAGAGACCGTAAGGAAAGCGGTAAGCGAAGGCAATTTCTCCAGGTTACGAAGGGTAACAAGGCTTACGGCTGGATTTTCCTCCATTTGCTCCGTCCAGACGATAATAGCATCTTTTTCATTCTTGTAGCTCATCATTAATTGGATAAACTTCCATGATCCTGTCAATGTGGCATCGTGAATGACCTCATGCCTGAGAAAAGGATTTCCCGATTCCAAGGTAAAACGGTTCACATAAAGTACATTACTTCGAAGCTGGTGATAGTAGGGACGTGCGGTTTTCGCCGTATAACTCAGTTGTAACTGTGCATCTTTGATGCTTGTTGCAAAGGAAAAGTTGGGGAACCATTGCGAATAGTTCCTACTCTGTTCATCGATCTTCACGTCGTTATTGAAATAGTCGGAACGCACATTCTCGTAACGCAGTCCGGCGGTAAACCGTCCGACAGACACCGGTCGGGAGTATTCTGCAAAAAAGCTTCCGTTCTGCTCCCGGATAGTGGTGTAGGATGAGGGTATCATGCTGATATCGGTCATATATTCGTCATCCCTCCGTGTGTTGGTATATTCATTGCCGAAAGAGACCTTTCCGCCTAAGACAGGATAGGATAATACCAGCCTGGAAGCAAACAGGCGGTTATCCAGGTTGTTTTCCGAAGTGATCGTCCTATTGTCGAATTCCTCACTGGTTTCCGTAATGACCGACTCCGAAGATTGTTTTCTCCTGAAATAATCGGTATTGAGGTCGACCGTCAATTTTCCGAATGAACCGTTGTAATACAGATTCATTCTATGCGCAGGTATATTAGCCGAACGGTTGTCATCAATACTCAGCCATTTATCGTAAAAGGCCCCGTCGGCATACACGTCGCTGTGAGTAGTTGATTTCATTCCGTTTTTACCGGGGAAGGATGCCCTGGTGTATTTCATTCCCACATAGTGTACGGGGGAGATTTCGTAATTCAGCCCCACGATCCCTGTCAGGATATTGCCTATTCCGTCGATATCCATTTTGTTATTTTGTGTCCAGAGCGTATCGGCGAATGTCTTTTGCTCTATTCTACTGTCCTGTATATAAGCGTATCGCTCATATTTGAGCGTGCCGAAAATATCCCAGCCTTTGTGGCGGTAATTCAGGTTCAGTTGCTCCCTGAGATCGGTATTTTCCGTCTGAAGGTAGGTGGAACGCAGGTCGAAGCCGAATCCGTCACCCGTTTTACGTACGGTATATATCCGTATGACAGCCTTTACCGAAGCGTCGTAGCGTGCACCGGGATTGTGTACGATTTCCACCTCTTTGATATCGGCCGAACTAAGGTTATCGAGTTCCGACTCGTCACGTAATTCACGGTTATTAATATAAATCTTAGCTTTACCTTTTCCCAAAACGGTAAAATCGCCTTTATCACCGGTCACGGCAGGAAGTCGTTTGAGCACATCGTTGGCGGTACCGGCTTTACTTAACACACTATTCTGTACCGATGTGACCAGGGCGTCGTCCCGCAACCTGACCTGTGGAAGCGTTCCTTTCACCACCACCTCGTCGAGCAGGGTTGTGTCGGGTTGCAGGAGTACCTGCTGTTCCGGCCGGGCTGGCAGGATTTGTGGTTGGTAACCGATAAAAGATATCTTTACGATAGCGTCCGAATTTATCTCGTTGGTAAGTGAGAATTGTCCTGTTTCATTGGTGATTGTCCCGGCTATCAATACCGAATCAGGCAGAGAATAGAGAGCCACATTGGCATACCCTATCGGATTGTTGTCGGTGTCTGTAACGGTTCCTTTTATTTGCGCACTGAGCGGTAGCACGAAGCTACAAAGTAATAACGAAAAAAATAATTTCCAACTCATAATCGTTTTTTGGAAATATGACATCTCATGGGTTCATTTGGTTACAAATTAGTTACAAAAAGATAATCCGCCCCTCCACCCTATCTGATAAGACAGGATCGAAGAGCGGATCTGCAATATTAATAAGTCACGGGTTACTTACTCGTCCATCAGCACATGCATGATATCGCATGCCGATTGGGTGACGGAGCTTCCCGGCCCGAAGATAGCAGCCACACCTGCCTTATAGAGAAAATCATAGTCCTGTGCGGGGATCACACCGCCTGCAATCACCACGATATCGGGACGGCCCAGCCGTTTCAGTTCTTCGATCACCTGCGGCACAAGTGTTTTATGGCCGGCAGCCAGGGAAGACACCCCTAACACATGCACATCATTTTCCACGGCCTGACGGGCTGCCTCGGCCGGCGTCTGGAACAGGGGTCCCATATCCACGTCGAAGCCGCAGTCGGCATAACCGGTAGCGACCACCTTGGCACCACGGTCGTGGCCGTCCTGCCCCATCTTGGCTACCATGATCCTGGGTCTGCGCCCTTCTTTCCGGGCAAACTGGTCTGTGAGGGCACGTGCTTTCTCGAGCGTCGGCGCCTCTTTCGATTCTGATGAATACACGCCTGAAATTGTTCTGATTACTGCATTATAACGTCCAACTATTTTTTCACATGCGTCGGAGATCTCTCCCAGCGTGGCACGCACCCGCGCAGCCTCCACCGAGAGTTCGAGGAGGTTGCCCTGTTTGGTCTCCACACAACGGGTGATGGCGTCGAGTGCTTTTTGGACTGCTTCGTTATCACGATTAGCCTTCAACTGGTTAAGGCGTTCTACCTGCTGTTTACGCACTTCAGTATTATCAATATCAAGAATATCGATAGGATCTTCCTGATCGAGCCTGTAGCGGTTCACACCGATAATTGCCTGCACACCCGAGTCGATGCGCGCCTGTGTACGGGCGGCCGCCTCTTCGATACGCATCTTGGGGATACCGGTCTCGATGGCTTTAGCCATCCCTCCCAATTCTTCGACCTCCTGAATAAGTGTCCATGCCTTATCTACCAGTTCCTGTGTGAGTGATTCCACATAGTAGGAGCCTGCCCACGGGTCGACCTGGCGAGTGATTTGCGTCTCTTCCTGTATATAAATCTGTGTATTACGGGCAATACGTGCCGAGAAATCGGTCGGCAACGCAATGGCCTCGTCGAGCGCGTTGGTATGGAGCGACTGGGTATGTCCCAGCGCGGCAGCCATCGCCTCGATACAGGTACGTCCCACGTTGTTGAACGGATCCTGTTCGGTGAGCGACCAGCCCGATGTCTGTGAGTGGGTACGCAATGCCATCGATTTGGGATTTTTGGCACCGAAACTCTTTACGATCTTTGCCCACAACAGGCGTGCGGCCCGCATCTTGGCTATTTCCATAAAATGGTTCATGCCGATGGCCCAGAAGAACGACAAACGGGGTGCAAAGGCATCCACATCGATACCGGCATTAATACCGGCTCGCAGATACTCGATACCGTCAGCCAGAGTGTAGGCCAACTCGATATCGGCGGTGGCACCCGCCTCCTGCATGTGATATCCGGAGATGGAGATGGAATTGAATTTGGGCATCTTTTGCGAGGTAAACTCAAAGATATCCGCAATGATCTTCATCGAGAATTCCGGCGGATAGATGTAGGTATTGCGCACCATAAACTCTTTCAGGATATCGTTCTGGATGGTACCGGCCATCTCCTCCAGTTGTGCCCCCTGCTCCTGTGCCGCTACGATATAGAATGCAAGGACAGGCAGCACGGCACCGTTCATGGTCATGGATACCGACATCTTGTTGAGCGGGATACCATCGAACAATATTTTCATATCTTCCACCGAGCAGATGGAGACACCGGCTTTTCCCACGTCGCCCACAACCCTTTCGTTATCGGCATCGTAACCGCGGTGCGTAGGCAAGTCGAACGCCACGGAAAGCCCTTTCTGTCCCGATGCGAGGTTGCGGCGGTAGAAAGCATTGGACTCTTCAGCCGTGGAGAACCCGGCATACTGGCGGATGGTCCACGGGCGCATTACATACATCGTGGAATAGGGCCCGCGCAGATAAGGCGGCAAGCCGGCGGCATAGTTCAGATGCTCCATGCCCTGAAGGTCTTCCTTCGTATAGACCGGCTTCACCGGAATTTGTTCCGGCGTAAGCCAATCGGCTTTGATCTCGTTTTTTTCAGCCCATCCGGCCACATCGGTCGATGTAAAACCGGTTGAGTGAATATCAATATCTTTAAAATTTGGTTTCATTTTTTTAGACTTTTAGAATCAAGAACCAAGAATCAGGACTTTTGGACTTGGTTCGATCATTTTTATTTTAAATCACCTTTGTTTTTATATAAAAGAAGCTATTACATTGCCGGCCACCATGAGCAGACTGAATAACAGCACCAATTGGGCTGTGTGGGTATCCAGAAAGCGGATAATCCCCAGATCGTCCATTGTCGCTTTTCTCATCAGTTTGATATTCTTAATGGCAAGCGGAAAACTAAGAAGTACCAGGAATACCCAGGTATCCAGCATCTCTATCATCACCATGATCGCGACCAGCAGGTAAGCGGCCAAAAGCAATGTCTGATAGGTAATCTGAGACCCTTCCAGTCCCATATTCATTGCCTGAGTACGTATACCGGCTTCTTTATCCTGTAACATATCGCGCGTATTATTGGCATGCAATATGGCTACGATGAGTAACCCCACAGGCGTCATTACGAGCAGTATAGGCCACAACAATTGCCCGGTCATGACATAAGCCATTCCCAATGCAATCGACAAGCCATAACAGATAAAGATAAGCAGGTCTCCCAACGCTATATACTTGAATTTGTAATAAAGCGTAGAGCTGATGATCCCGATAATCCCAATAAACAGCAGTGGAAGACCGGTATTTAACAGGAGATAAATTCCTAATAAAATACCGACAAAGAGCACCGTATAGCCATAATAGAGTACCGTTTCCGGTTTGAAAATCCCCATCACGATCAGGCGTGGCGGTCCGGTCTTTTCTTTGCGGTCTACTCCACTCACATAATCATGATACTCACCTATCAGGTTTCCCGCCATATGGAAAATGACCGCGCCGAAAAAAGCCAAAATACCATATGTCCAGTTCAATTCAGCGATCTCCCCTCTTTTATAGAGGTAAAAGACATAGGATATGGCAATCAGCGCCGGCGATGCCGATGCAGGGAACGCCCACGGATGCGCTACGATGATCCAGTTTTTTAGTTTTCCCAACTCTTTATTCTTTGTTCTTTGTTCTATAACAAAATCTTCTCATTGAACGCTTTCAGCGTCTCCAGGACATTGCTCCGCACATTGATGAAATGTTCGATACCGATTGCTTTCAGATCGTCCGCACAGGCAGGAGCACCGGCCACCACGAAAATCTCTTTTCCTCCTTTGAGAAGGTTATAAGCTTCAGGGGCCAAAGCAGCATATTCATCATCGCTAGAGCAGAGCACCACTATGTCGGCACCTTTGGCACGGGCTGCATTGACACCCTCTTCTACCGTTTTGAATCCGAGGTTGTCGATGATCTCGTAACCGGCACAAGCAAAGAAATTACTTGAGAACTGTGAGCGTGCCAAACGCATGGCCAGATTACCTATGGTAAGCATAAATACTTTGGGGCGTTTACCACTCCGTTCGGTAGTCAGACGCAATTCGTCGAAAGCGTTGGAAAGACGACGTGTATTGAGCCGCTTGAGCGGGCTGTTTTGTCCCTCATCACTTCCGCAACCGCAGTGAGCTGCGGTATCTTCTATCTTTTGGCCCATGGCCTCCCCGAAGTTAGGATACTGATTGGTACCCAGCAGGATTTCCCGCCGGTTGGCTACCGCATTGAAGCGGGCATTGGCAGAAGCATTGATGGCATCCTGGACAGTGCCTGCCTTAAGCGCTTCGTAGAAACCGGTCTCTTCGGTTTCGAGGAACAACTTCCAGGCTTGTTCGGCCAGTGCGGATGTGAGTGTTTCAATATAGTATGATCCTGATGAAGGATCGGTGATCTTATCGAAATGAGACTCTTCTTTGAGCAGTAGTTGCTGGTTTACGGCAATCCGTTCCGCAAAAGCAGTAGGTGTCTCGAATGCCTCGTCGAAAGGACGCACGGTAAGTGAATCGACTGCGCCGATGGTAGCAGACATCGCCTCTGTTTGGGTGCGCAGCATATTCACATAGGGGTCATACAACGACTGGTTGAATCGTGAAGTGGAGGCATGGATATTCATTTTCGCAGCACAGCGGCAGGTACCGTCGGGCGCTTTGTTATCGCAGTCATGTGCACAGGGCGGTTTGTAGGCATCCACGATCTCGGCCCACAGCCAGCGTGCCGCACGGAATTTCGCGATCTCCATGAAGTAGTTGGCTCCTACCCCCATTTCGAACTTTATCTTTTTTGCAGCCATAGAAGGATCGATACCATTCCCGATCAAGGCCGATAATACCTGGTTTCCGTAGGATAGGCTGTATCCAAGCTCCTGATAGCTGTAAGCCCCGGCATCGTTCATCCTGTCACCTGACACGGTAATAGCACGATAGCGGGGAAGCGGTGCCGTAATTTTCACCATCTCCACTGCCTTTTCCACCCAATTGGGTTCGTCAATCCCTTTTTTCAGTATTTTCCTGAAAGGATCGAATTCAATAGAACCGAAGCATTCCATCACATTGAGATTCTGCGAACGGACATACTCTGTGACCAGGCGGGCCAGATCGATGGTGCGCGAGATACAGGTGCTGAAGTTCAACTCTACCTTGTCAGGGGCGATCCCCTGAAGGAGTATCTCTACGTTTTCAGCCGAAAGTGCATTCTTCGGCAGACGAAAACCAAAAGAGGTAACGCCTTTTTCCAGCAGGGTAAGCGCTTTCCTGTTAGCCTCCGCAAAGTCTTTCACATTGATATCCTGACGCACATACCACTTATTATCCTTTCTGGTACTGCGCACATAAGGAAACTGCCCCGGCAGGTTTTCGGCTGCAAGGGATCCTTCTATATCTTCCACACGATAAAAAGGATTCACATTAAACCCTTCGTTGGTTCTCCATACCAGTTTTTTCTGGAAGTCGGCCCCTTTCAGGTCTTTTGTGATGACTTCCATCCACTCTTCAGTGGAAACGGGAGGAAAACCTGTGAAAAGTTTCTCTCTCTGATTACTCATAATTCACTATTTTATTATTATTTTGAGGTTCATTCATCTCGTATTACTTAGCGAAAACTTCTTTCCCTATTTAGAAACTGTTTTGAATTTTACGAGTAATTACTTCTTTTTTCACTCTTTCATCTTGTTTTTTGCCCTTTTTTGCGCCTTCGAATTTTCATTTCGTTCAAGTAGCCCGCTACATTTCAATAAATAAAAATCCAAATCCATCAAAAAATTACTAAAAAACAATTGATAAAAAAATCAAAACAGTTTCTTATTTCTGACAGGTTGTAATTAACCGTATCTTCCGGCTCTAAAAGAGAACAAAAATAATTCTTTTTATTCTCTTTTAAAAGTATTTACCGGCTTAATTGCATCTTTCCGGTGATTCCCTATTTCCTCATCAGATCCGATAGAACGCATAGAGGAAATCGAGGATCAAAAATATGATTCCAATACCTTGTATTATTGATATGATAATGTGTTTCACGCGATAAAGATAATTTTTCACTTAGAATCTCAGGGTTCTTTATCACATGGATATCAATCCTTTACGGATAGCATAAAAAGTGAGTCCCGACACGGTTTTAATTCCTGTTTTTGAAATGATATTCTTTCGGTGTGTGAGGACTGTATTATGGCTGATGTGCAGTTTTTCCGCTATCTCTTTATTAAGATATCCTTTCACAATAAGCCGCAGGATCTCCTCTTCCCGGTTGGTAAGCTGGTGAACATGCCGGTCGGGTTGCTGCTGCGCATGATCACCGGAAATGGCATGATGCAGGTGTCGGATACCGGTTGAGTCCAATTCGTTAAGTTTGGGTCGAAGTACTTTCTTCCGTAACCTATTGTGGATGGCAAGATCTTTTTCAAAAGAATGGACGGAAAAGATGATTGCATAAATAAGATTCTGATTAAACTCTTTGGAGAGATGCCTGATTAAAATATTCTTCAGGTCGTGTAGCAATTCATAGGGGAAATCATCGTCGAATAGGGTTTGATTCTGTAGGTGTTCCGTCATCTTCTCCTTGAATTTCTGAAAGATATCATTGAGTATTCGCAGCTCTTCATTTTCAGAACCACTGATGACAATAAAAGCATTCAGGTGTTTTCCGATGTTAGGTATCAATTCGTGAATATAACTTTCCACCGTACACTGGAAATAATCGGCAATCGATTGGGCGTCAAACAGGGCAAGTGAGGCCTCAGGGAGGTAGTTTTCATTGAGATAGACATTCAGGATGGTAAGGATGAAGTCGGGGTTGAGTGTATATTCATCGCACAGTTCCACAATAGTCTTGTCTCCCACGCCAAGCCGTATCCCGAAACGGTTCAGTACAGGAATAAGCTCATTGTGCTCCATCAGCACATCGGCCATAACACTATATTGATTCAATAAAGCCACTATCTGTTCCGATTTGCTTTGACTTTTGCAGTAAAATCGCGATCATGCCTGCGTTCACGATAAAGATGACGAATAGCTGCCACAGGATGCACAAGTAACATCCGCGGCCCTGCGAAACGCATCACTTCCTTGATTTTCTCCCGCATGCTGTTCTTATAGCAGTGGACAGGACATTTGGCGCAGGTGGGTTTCTCTTCACCAAAACGGCAAGTCTCCAGTCGCTGCAGGGCATACTCTTGCAACGACCTGCATTCTGTACATAACTCCTTACCTGAACTGTGTTTAGAACGGCAGTAAAGCGCGATCATCCTGCTGACGACTTTTTTCTCTCCTTCGTTCATCTATACTCCCTTTCAAAACGAGGCGTAAAATTAACCATATTATTTTTCGCAGCCAAATCGATGGTCTAATAAAAAGAGTCCTCTTTATCCGGTGGTGGTTTCACTGTTGTCTTTTTTAAAATTTGATAATCACCCTGCGAATTTCTATTTACCTCATATCCTTCATTGAGTTCAATCACCCACCCCTCTCCGACAATTCTCTTACCGGTTATTTCCAACGGTTCCGAAACGATTACCCATCGCCAATCATTCCTGAGCAATGCCCCTCCTTCCTCTACGGTAAGGATACCCCAGTTATCGCTGAGCGTGATGGTAGGATAAACTGTTCCTTCATCCTCATCAAGAGGAATGAGGTTTTGCGGGTTGAAAGCCATATTCATCTCTTCCAATCGTATTTCGAGACGCGGCTCCTCGAAAAATTTCTCCCGATACATATCAAGTACCAAATTATTGGATACTTCCCGTTTGCTCTCTTCATCGGCAATTGTGCGGCCCCGGTAATCTTCGGCAACCTGTTTTACATACGATTGCAACAGGATACGCCTGTCTACCCCGAATGCTTCTGAGAAGAATTCAGTGAATTGTGTTTCTCCATCCACCTTTTTATTCCAATGGTTATCCTTCTGATAGAGGAAAAATCCGTACACCGGTACTGTTTCATAGGCAAATGAACGTACAAATGAGGGTACTTTTTCAAACTGTTCGATCCGCCGGATAAGATATTCCCTCCACTGCCATTTATTACGTCCACTCATTATCTGTCCCGTGTATGTAGCCAGTCCTTCCAGTAATTCGAGACTGTTTTCTGTTGTTTCGGATCCCCGGTATAGCATTTGACGATACTTCCTGAAAATTAATGCATTTCTCAGATGATCCTCTGCCCGGTTAAATCTTCGGGCTTTTAATGCCGCTTCAAGCGCTGCCATTTCAAGACGCAAGTATATCCTTCCTTCCCTGATATCCAAATGGTTATTCTCTTCCCTCCTGTTCCGGAAACCAAGTGAAGGTTGGGCTACGTGAAACAACTCATGGGTCATAAGATCGACACGATCATGTTCGTTGGCGGATAATGGTAATGTTACCATCGCCCAATGAGTACCGCTCCATTGGATATCGGTATTGGAAAAGGTTACTTCTTTGGGTAATATGCCCTTATAAACACCTTTATCGAATTTCAGGGCACCCTCCGCATCGGGCAAGTTGGCATAAACCTCTCTTGTCGAGGTATCTACAAGGAGGATAGGACCGTAAATATCTTTATCCCACACCCCCTGATGCAGAAAGGTCGCCTCCTCCACCTGCTTGAAGTAGAGTAAAAGTGAGTCTGCAGAGTAGTGTGATGCCTGCACAGTTGCAGCAATAAAGAGCAGCCCCGTAAACAATATGCCTGTAAGCAATCCCATTGCTTCACGATTTAGGTAACGGCCTATTTATTCCCCGGATAACCGGGATTTGTTTATTTCCGCATTATCTTTGCTGAAAGGAGTGTAACCCATTTTCTAGGCAGGAGGCGTATTCCAAAAGGAGCCAATTTGTTCATAGCGCCATGGATGACCATGGGTTTACCTTTCATCATAGCCTTGAATCCAAGTTCTGCCACCTCCCTCGCATCAGCAATCTTCACATTCTTCACCAATTGGGATGCATTCATCTTAGATATTTCTCCAAAATGGGTACTGGTAGGTCCGGGGCAAAGTACGGTTACTGTAATTTGGTCCTTTTTCAATTCATTTTCCAGCGCCTCCGACAGGTGAAGGACATACGCTTTAGTGGCAAAGTATACCGCCATCATGGGTCCGGGTTGAAAAGCTGCTGTAGAAGAAAGATTTAAAATTCTCCCTTTTTTTCTTCCTTTCCATTCCTGCACAAACAGATGGGTCAGGTGTGTAAGTGAGGTTATATTCAGGGTTATCATCTCGTCGTAACACTCCCATTGAGTATCTGAAAATGCTCCATAATCACCAAAACCGGCATTGTTGACCAGATAATCCACGTCCAAGCCTTTTTCCTTCACTTCCTGAAAAAGTTCTCCGGCGGCACCGGAACGGGAGAGGTCTTTTACCAACGGATATACGGAAATATCATACCGGCTCTCCAGTTGTTCTTTCAACAATTGCAACCTGTCACCACTACGGGCGGTCAGGATCAGGTCACACCGGTTCTCTGCAAAAAGGAAAGCCAATTCCTTCCCTATCCCTTTGGATGCTCCCGTGATCAATGCCGTTTTATTCATACATCACCCATTTTATGGCAAAATTAAACTATTTTTTTTCTTACCTGTCAAATATGGAGAATATATTTAAGGTGGAAAGGTGGAAAAGTTTGTTGATGAAGGTGTGGAAAGTCAGGAAAAATAAATGGCAAGGCATTGCAGGGAGGAGGGCCACAATCCAGCTCTCCGTTGCAAACGCTCTGCAATATTAATTAAATTGGGTTCTAATTGATGGAGCGTATTCCGGTTGTGATAACCGGGATACGTTCACTTTTCATATCAACTCCGTTTTCTTGATTTATCAATCCGAAGAAAAATAAAGAGTAAAATAGTAAATCCCCACAGGGAAGATCCTCCGTAACTGAAAAAAGGCAACGGAATTCCAATGACGGGCATAATACCAATTACCATACCGATATTGACGATCATATGAAACAGGAAGACACCTGCCACACCATAACCATAAGTACGCCCAAAAACCGTTGTCTGACGTTCAGCCAACCGGAGCAACCGGAGCACAAAGAACATCATCAGCAACAGTACAACGGTGGAGCCGATAAATCCGTGCTCCTCCCCTATTGTACAGAAAATAAAATCGGTATCCTGTTCGGGGACATATTTGAGTTTCGTCTGTGTACCATTGAGGAATCCTTTTCCTGTCAACCCTCCCGATCCGATGGCAATCTTGGATTGCCCCACATGGTATCCAGCCCCTCTCAAATCCTGCTCCATTCCCAAGGTCACCTTGATACGCATCTGCTGGTGTGGCTGAAGCACATCGTAAAACACATACTCCACCGATTCAAGAAAGGCAAAAGAACCGATCAGAAAGAGAAAAATATAGAGATATGTTCTTTTTCCGTACCTGAGAAAATGGAACAACAGATAAAGGGCAGTATATGATAATGCTATGATAGCAACTATTCCCCAGTCTATATTGAAGGAAAAGAAGGAAGCGACATAAGCCAGTAAAAAAATAACAGCTACCGACAGCAGAAGGGTGACGACGGTATTAAGCCGTTTGATATAATTCCATATCATGGCTGCCGAAAAGATAATAATCAGGATAACTGTGGCGAATTCTCCTTCGGAAAGGGCACCCATCTGATTATCGGAAAACCGGATACCCAAAATAAAATAGAGAATAGCTGCAATACCCATAAAAAGGAATCCTCCTGGTAACCCTTCCCTGTACAGCACCAGGATAAAACTCAAATAGACAAGTGCCGTACCCGTTTCGCTCTGTGCAATTACCAGTATCACCGGCAACAGGATGATAGCACTGACCAACCAGAGGTTCTTCCGTTCCATCAGGTGAAAGCTATACGAATTGAATACCCTGGCCAATGTAAGGGCAATAATGAATTTCATAAACTCTGCGGGCTGTAACCGTACCGGCCCGATAATCAGCCATGAACGGGATCCATTGATTTCTTGCGCCACCAAGAGTGTAACGACCAACAACAGGATACCTGCCAGATAAAATAGAAAAGCATAGGTTTCATAAAAAGCCGTATCGATTTTCAACAGGGCAAAAGCCAACAGAAACGAAGTACCCATCCAGATCAATTGCATCCCTGCCCTGGAAGAGAGATCGAACAGTCCGGTCGCATTTTCCAGATCGAAACTGGCCGCATAGATATTGAGCCATCCGAGAAAGACAAAAAGGAGGTAGAAAATGACAGTCACCTTGTCCACTTTCCCCTTTTCTTCTATTTCGTTGCTTCCCTGATAGATCATTATATCTTACTTTTTATTAATTGTTAGGAGACTTGCTGGCGGGCAGATTTCTGGTGTACACATAGGGTAGTATTTCACGGTTCACGATAGTGGTCTCTAACCATTGATCACTCTCCGGTATCTCTCCCCTGAAGAATTTCTGCATCATCAACCTTGCGATAGGTACAGCATTTGTCGCACCAAACCGTCCATTCTCCACAATAACTGCGATAGCCACCTGCGGATCATCTTTCGGCGCAAAGCCCATAAAGAGCGAGTGATCATCACCATGCGGGTTTTCAGCCGTACCGGTCTTGCCGCATACTGCCACAAACGGTGCCAGATTAATACCACGACAGGTACCCATCGTCACCGCATCAGCCATCCCCTCGACAGTTATATCGAAATACTCCCTGTTGATACCCGAGTCATGTCTCGTAGTATAGGTTCCCTCCAACGCCGCTCCTTTGCGTTCTTTTACCACATGAGGTGTATAATAATATCCCCTGTTGGCGATCATAGCACCCAGGTTGGCGATCTGCAGGGGTGTGGCAAGGATCTCACCCTGTCCGATAGCGATGGAGATTATATTATGTGCATTCCAACGTTCCGTTTTGAAAACGTTTGTATAGAACTTGCTGTTGGGAATAAATCCCCTTTTCTCGGAAGGGAGATCTACTCCCAACGGATAACCAAAGCCCATATCCACCATATGGTCGCGCCACACGTCGAAAGCTGCCCCTACCGTTGCATATTTGCCCCTGTTACTCAACATGCCGTTCAATCCGTAGCAGAAGAAAGAGTTACAGGAGGTAGTGAGGGCATACTGAAGAGATAGCGGTGAAGCGTGGGGATGGCAGCCGGGACGTCCTCCCAGCGGAGGATATCCGCCATAACAGGCATATCGTGTCTCGGGCGTGATAATACCTTCCTGCAGGAAAATGAGTCCCTGTGTAGGTTTAAAGGTTGATCCCGGCGGATATGTACCGGCAATAGCCCTGTTGATAAGCGGTTTAAACGGATTGCTTTCCAACTGCCGGTAGTTGGCACTGAAACTTTTTCCGGTAAGAAGTACGGGGTCGTAAGTAGGGGCCGAGACCATGCAGAGGATCTCACCCGTTTTGGGATCGATCATCACAATACTTCCCACTTTATTATGCATCAGCTTCTCACCGTATGCCTGCAGATCGATATCGATACCCAGGGTAAGGTCTTTCCCCGACACCGGCGCTTTATCATGTGCTCCATCTTCATACTTTCCCTGCACTCTCCCATGTGCATCGCGGAGAAGTATTTCTACTCCTTTTTCACCCCTAAGGTCTTCTTCATGCGACAACTCAATGCCGGATTTTCCGACATAATCACCCCTCACATAATAGGGATCGGCCGCCATCTTATTCTTATCAACCTCGGCCACGTAACCAAGGATAAGGCCCATGTTGGGGTAATTGTATTGCCGTTCCGTACGGCTCTGGATATAAATCCCCGGAAATTTATATAGTTTCTCCTGCAATAGCCCGTATTCCTCCACATTGAGCTGTGTCATGAACAGTTGCGGGGTATAGGATGAATAACCGGGGTTCTTTCGGCGATCCCTCATATCGGTATCCAGGGTATAAAACCGTTCCATATCGATATTGAGTGTACGGCAGAAATCGAGCGTATCGAACTGTTTCATCTCCCGGACCACCATCATCACATCATAGGTAGGCCTGTTATATACAAGTAGTTTACCATTCCTGTCATATATGGCGCCTCTTGCCGGATAGAGAGTCCTGCGCAGGAAAGCGTTACTGTCTGCATACTCCCTGTATTGGGGGCTCATCAACTGCAAGTTGAAGAGTTGAACCACATACACCAATACAATTACTACTACTATAGCAGCAATAACATACCGTCTTTTGGCAAGGGGATTAGCATTATTGTTCACCGGCTTTTCTCCTACACATTAAACTATCCAACGCAATAATCAACGGGATTGTCACGACTGAACTCGTGCCAATCCGCAGCAGAGTATTCTTCAGATTAAAGAGAGTAAACGATTCAATAAAGAACAACAACGTGAGATGCAAGAGTACCATGAAAATGGTGAATCGCACAAAAGGACCGGCAGCAGTATTGATACCGGGTACGAAATCGTCATACCCTTCCCTCTCAAAAAAAAGACCCAGGATATTTTTCCTGAAAGCCCCGACAATAGTGATTGCCGCTGCATTCATCCCGGGCGTATTCAAAAAGATATCGATGATCAACCCCATCATAAAAGAGGAGACGATCACAGAATAGAGGTTTCTCCCTACCGGCAGTTTCAGCAGGAAATAGCTATACAGAACCGGAGTGGCAATACCAAAAAGGTTAATCCGGTTCAGCAACAGCGTCTGAAGCAATATCAGTAACACAAAAAGCAATATCTCGTATATATAACTCAGTTTCATTGCTGTAATGTCTCTTCGAGCTGTTTCTGTTCCTCGTAATAGGTGTCGTCAATCACCAGCACTTCCTGCAACGTATAGAAATTGGTGGCCAATTGTATATTGAATGTATTGAAATTATCATCCTTCGACCGGCCCTCACTATTTACAAAGCCTATGATAAGATTTCTAGGAAAAATACGTGAAAAACTGGTCAGCACAGTATCCCCCTCACGGAAACTCTCATGTTTAGGTAATTCCTGCAGCTGTGCCTCCCTTATATTTGTCCCGTCCCAGGATATAGAGCCGTAGTTCTCGGAATTTTTCAATCTGGCACTTAACCGGAACTTGGGGTTAATGACAGGTATTACCACCGCCCTATTTCGGGACACAACAGATACTACCCCCACTATACCGCCACCCGCCGAAATCACTCCCATATCGGGTCTGATTCCGTGCTGCGATCCTTTATTGATCGTAATGAAGTTGTTTACTCCTGAAAAACTCAGGTTGACCACTTCAGCAGAGATAAAATCGAATTGCGGCAATGGCAGGGAATCACTCGCAAAAGCACTTACCTGAGTGGAATCGGCAGCAGTAAGAATTTCTATCTGTTCCTTGAGCGACAATACTTCTCTTTCCAATTCAGCACTTCGTTCTAATAACAACTGATTATTTTTCTTTAGATGGAAGAACGAAGTAACATCATTAGAAAGTGAATAAAACCATCCTGTAACCTGATTGGCTGAAGTAAGATAGACACTGCGCTGATAAGAGTTCTGCGTAAAAACGAGATAGAAACTGAATGCTACCAACAGTGCAGCAAGCAGCCAGTGACTATTCCGAATGATAAAGTTAAATAGATTACGCATAAAACCTATGCCTTCTTATTTCTTATCCCTGATCATCGCCTTAGCTTTCGAACTAAGAGTCTGCGGAAAATTACCGCATTAAAAAGGTAAATTTATCAATATTCCTCAGCGCGATACTGGTTCCCTTGGCTACCATGTGCAGCGGATCATCCACTACCCTGAAAGGAATACCAATTTTCTCGGTCAGCCTTTTGTCGAGGCCTCTCAATAAAGCACCGCCACCCGTCAGATAGATACCATTACGTACGATGTCGGCATACAATTCGGGAGGAGTCTGTTCCAATGCGCTTAACACGGCCGAATCGACCTTGGATACCGATTTTTCTATACAGTGTGCAATCTCCTGGTAGGATACGGGCACATCCATAGGCAATGAAGTCATCCTGTTCGGCCCGTGGACGATGAAATCTTCAGGTGGATTGTCGAGTTCGGTAAGCACTGAGCCTACATTGATCTTGATCTGTTCGGCCGTACGGTCGCCCACCTTGATATTGTGCTGCCGTCCCATATAATCCTGGATATCTTCAGTGAAATCATCACCCGCAATCTTGATAGATTTGTTGGAGACGATGCCTCCGAGTGAAATCACGGCAATTTCAGTGGTACCCCCACCTATATCCACGATCATATTGCCTTCGGGAGCCTCCACGTCAAGACCTATACCGAGGGCTGCCGCCATCGGTTCAAAGATCATATAGACATCGCGGCCTCCGGCATGTTCTGCCGAGTCACGCACGGCACGGATCTCCACTTCGGTGCTTCCCGAGGGGATGCAGACGACCACACGCAGTGAAGGAGAGAACAGCCCTCCTCTATTTTTGTTCGCCATTTTGATCATACCCCGGATCATCTGCTCCGCAGCGTTGAAATCGGCGATCACACCGTCCCTCAACGGTCTCACCGTACGAATATTCTCATGTGTCTTACCGTGCATCTGTCTCGCCTTTTCTCCCAAAGCGATCATCTTGTCGGTCTTGCGATCCAGTGCCACGATAGAGGGTTCGTCCAGGAGTATCTTTCCCGCGTTGTTCACAATGACGGAATTGGCGGTACCAAGGTCCATTGCCAGCTCCTGTGTAAATGAAAATAAGCCCATAATGTATAATATTAAGCTATTCGATAGTTGCTATTTCTGTGTTTAATGTTTGAAGTGCCTTATACCGGTTTTCACCATTGAGAGGCCGTTTTGGTTGCAGTAATCCACCGATTCCCCGTCCCGGACGGAACCACCGGGTTGAATAACGGCTGTGATACCTGCTTTGGCTGCTATCTCCACACAATCGGGGAAAGGGAAGAAAGCGTCGCTGGCCATCACTGCCCCCTGCAGGTCGAAATGGAATGTCCCTGCTTTCTCTATTGCCTGATTCAGGGCGTCCACTCTCGAAGTCTGTCCCGTACCACTGGCTATAAGTTGCTTATCTTTCGCTAACACAATGGCGTTCGACTTGGTATGCTTCACCAGGATATTGGCAAACAGCAGGTCTTCTATTTCTTTTGTCGTTGGGATCTTGGTTGTCATCACCTGCAAACCGGCTGCAGTTTCAACACTCACATCCTTGTCCTGCACCAAAGTTCCATTCAACACCGAACGGTATTGCAATCGTTGTGTAGCTTTCTCACTCGATTTCAGTACCAAAATTATACGATTTTTCTTTTGGAACAAAATATCCAGCGCCTCTTTATCGTATTCCGGTGCAATGATCACCTCGAAGAAGATCTCGTTAATGGCTGCGGCTGCTTCTTTGTCCACCCGTCTGTTGGTCACCACTATACCCCCAAAAGCCGATACCGGATCAGCAGCCAATGCGGCATCCCATGCCTCTTTCACTGTCGGACGACAAGCCATGCCACAGGCATTATTATGTTTGAGAATGGCCAGAGCCGTTTCGTTGAAATCTGAGATCAGTGAAACAGCCGCATCAATATCAAGGAGGTTGTTATAGGAAATCTCCTTGCCATGAAGCTGCTCAAACACTTCGTCGAAATTGCCATAAAATAATCCCTGTTGATGAGGGTTTTCTCCGTAACGGAGTTGTTTCCCACCGTCCTGGGCTATACGCAGCGCCGACTTATCATCACCATCAAAATAACTAAAGATCGCTGAATCATATCCTGAAGAGACCATAAAAGCCTCTTTGGCAAACCGGCGACGATCATCTATGTCTGAAAGTCCCTTTTTCTCTTTCAGCAAATCGAGTAATGGCGCATACTGCTCTTTCGACGCTACTATAATTACATCCTTATAGTTCTTTGCAGCAGCACGTATAAGCGAGATCCCCCCTATATCAATCTTCTCGATGATTTCCTCCTCCGTCCCACCGGAAGCAACCGTTTCCCTGAAAGGATACAGGTCAACAATGACCAGGTCGATGGAAGGTATATCGTAAGATTTCACCTGTTTCTTGTCACTCTCATTGTCGCGCCGATAGAGTATGCCTCCGAAGATTTTCGGATGGAGTGTTTTTACCCTGCCTCCCAGAATGGAAGGATAGCTGCTGACATCTTCTACCGCTTCACACTCGTAACCTAAAGACTGGATGAATTCCTGCGTACCACCGGTAGATATAAATTTAACCCGTAAATAATGTAGTTCCCGAAGTATTTCTTCCAACCCATCCTTATGATAAACCGAAATGAGGGCTGTTTGAATTTTTTTTGACATTATGCGTCCGTTTAAGTCGTTATTTTTAAAATGAGTACAAAGGTATAAAATCTATCGCTCTTTTTTGTCAATCGGGTTGTTAGTTTTGCATAAATTTGAAAAAACAGCCCCGAAACAATTCGGAGCTGAACCATATATAGGTAAAATGTTCTATTTTACCATGAAATAGAGAGAATGAAAACCCAAAGGTAAGCCGGTTTCGGACCGGAACCGCATAAAACCGGTTAAGTTAATATGAAGTTCCGGTTACACAAGTGTTACATAATTATTATACCGGCAAGCGATCCATTATTCGCAGCAAGAAAAAGGCGCTGCTGTTTGCAACGCCCTTAAGTATTTTAGCTGTCAAAAAAGATGGCAAGGATCAGCTTCTCACCTCCCAACCGAGTGCGCTGGCGCCTAATACGGCAGCATCACTTTCCTTCAGGTCGGAGAACATCAGTTTCACTTTATTCCGGAAGATAGGTAACATGTTTCTCTCCATACTTTCACGAATAGGATCCATGATGAGATTACCAGCCTTGGAAAGGCCTCCAAAAAGGATAATCGCTTCAGGGCTGGAAAAAGCCACGAAGTCTGCAAATGCTTCACCCAGCATCTCTCCGGTAAACTTGAATATATCTTTTGCCATTTCATCTCCAGCCATCGCTGCATCAAACACATCTTTGGAGGTGATGTCATCGGCGGGGATATTACGAAGACGTGTCTGTATGTCGGGTTTCAACTCCAGATATTCACGGGCAGTACGTGCCAAACCTGTAGCCGAAGAGTATGCTTCGAGACATCCGGTTCTTCCGCAACCGCAAAGCCTGCCGTTGTGCCGACGCATGATCACGTGCCCGAGTTCACCGGCAAAACCATCATGACCATACACCAATTGCCCGTTCACTACAATACCGCTTCCCACACCTGTACCCAGCGTGATCACAATAAAATCTTTCATCCCGCGGGCAGCTCCATAAGTCATCTCACCGATAGCCGCTGCATTAGCATCGTTAGTAAGTGCTACAGGGATGCCAACCCGGTCTTCCAATAATTGAGCAAAAGGAATCACTCCTTTCCAGGGGAGATTGGGTGCAAACTCAATGCTTCCGGTAAAATAGTTACCATTGGGTGTACCTGCGCCAATACCTTTGATCTGATCCTTAGTGGTTGTCCCGGCAATAAGATCATCAATCAAATCGGAAAGCTCATCCAGATAATCTTCCACTTGGGAATGTTTCCCGGTCTTGATACTGTCGCTCTTTAAAATCTGTCCTCTTTTGTCCACGATGCCGACAACGGTATTGGTACCGCCTACATCAATACCTATCACATAGGGTTTATCCATAGATTTGTTTTATTAAAAGTTAGTCAATGATGATTATTAGAATTTTATCTGCACAAATATAGAGGTTTTTTGTTAAAATGGATCCATACTCACAGAATTATTTCATTTTTGCCATGCTTTATCCGAAAAGATATTTTATAAACCAAACAGTATCACACTTATCCCGATTACGGTTTTATCAAATTGTAAGCCGGAGAATTGAATTTCCGAACAGAACGGCTGACCGCTCTGGCATCCTCCCCGCATAACTTGCTCAACAATTCCCAGAATTTCTCACCATGATTCATCTCGACAGTATGCGCCAGTTCGTGAAGCACAACGTAATCGATCAGCCTTTCAGGTAACAACATCAGATAGAGCGAGAGGTTGACATTTTTTTGGAGGGAACAACTACCCCACCGGGTTGTACTTTTATTGATCTTTACCTGACTAAACTGTAAATTGAACTCTTTTGCCCAAAAGGCGACCTTTTGTGGCAGAACACGTTTTGCCTCATGCCGCAGGACACTCCTGACCATATCCTTGATCCTATCCTGCAACTGCCTGTCCATCATATCCAAACCATCAGGAATAAAAACTATCAACTCTCCATCCCTCAATCTCATCTGAACATTTTTCATTTTATCGGTTCTCGATATTCTGGCTTGAAACGTAAAAGTATCGATAACGGATTCCTCAGTAATCAGCGGTTTTGCGTTAACCGCAACTTTAATTAGTCGTGGACGCATCTCATCCAATATCTGAGGAAGTCTCTTGAAATCAAATCCGTATGGGACAGTCAGATATATTTCACCCCCCTTTCTTCGGGCAATAAGTTTTTTTGCTCTCACATTGGGTTTAATCAGAATAGACCCTAATTCATTGTCATAATATTCGTACATTCGGCAAAGATATGGCTTATTATTGGTTTTTCTCCCGGCTTTCACTATATTTGCAGCTTCAAATTTAAATTTATCAGGAAAAACCTGGTATTAACGACAATCTTCAAGAATTATCAACTATTTAGTAACTATAAGACAAATACACTGAACCCATGAATGAAATTAAATTTTACAACGGGGAGAATATTCCGTTGGAGTTACACAAGGTACGTATAGTACAAAAATTACATTTAGTACCTATTGAGAGAAGATTAGAAGCGTTACAGGAAGGTGGATTCAATACTTTTAGGCTCAATACCAAAGATGTATTCCTCGACATGCTCACCGACAGCGGCACCAATGCAATGAGTGACAACCAGTTGGCCGCCATGATGCAGGCCGATGATGCCTATGCCGGGTCACAGAGTTTCTTCCGGCTGCAGAAAGCGGTAGAAGATGTACTGGGCAAAAAATATTATCTTCCGGTACACCAGGGCCGCGCGGCAGAGAATATCCTGTCTAACGCATACGTGCGGAAGGGCAATCTGGTTCCGATGAATTACCACTTTACCACTGCCATGGCGCATATCACCCAGTATGGGGGAAAGATAGCGGAATTATTGTACGATGAAGCCTATGTGATCAACTCCTCCCACCCTTTCAAGGGAAACATGAATATTGAAAAGCTGGAAGAGATCATCAAGATACACGGAGCCAAGAACATCCCGTTCATCCGTATGGAAGCTTCCACCAACCTTATCGGGGGACAACCCTTTTCGGTGCAGAATCTGAGGGATGTAAAGGCCATTGCCGATAAGTACAATATCCGGCTTGTCCTCGACGCGAGCCTTCTGGGCGAAAATGCCTATTTAGTGATTCAACGGGAAGAGGAGTTCAAAGATAGCACAATGGGTGAAGTGATGAAGATCATGACCGGGCTGGCAGATATTGTCTATTTCTCGGCAAGAAAACTTAGCTCTTCCCGCGGAGGTGGTATATGCACCGACAATGCCGACATTTACAAAGAACTGGAAGCACTGGTACCTCTGTTCGAAGGATTTCTGACCTATGGAGGTATCTCTGTTCGTGAAATTGAAGCAATGGCTGTCGGATTGTATGAAACACTCGACGAAACGATGATCAGTCAAAGTCCCGACTTTATTGCTTACCTGGTGAATGCACTCGATGCACACGGTGTGCCGGTGGTAAAGCCGGCCGGTGTGCTGGGCGCCCACGTGGATGCGATGAAAGTGTGCGAACATATCCCGCAGAAAGAGTATCCTGCCGGTGCTTTGGCCGCGGCGCTATTCCTTATTTCAGGAATCCGTGGAATGGAAAGAGGTTCCATCTCCAACCAACGCGATGAATATGGCAATGAAACCTATGCTGATATGGAACTGGTGCGTCTGGCAGTTCCCCGCCGGGTATTCACCTTATCACAGATCAAATATGTAGAGGACCGGATGACCTGGTTGTACGAAAACCGTGCATTGATCGGCGGACTCCGTTTCGTATACGAGCCACCCGTACTCCGTTTCTTTATGGGAGGACTGGAACCGGTAAGTGACTGGCCTCAGAAACTGATTGCCAAATTTAAGGAAGATTTCGGAGAAAGCCTGTAAATACTACTCCAACATCTCTACTTTATCACTGATGAACTCTCCGGTAAATGCGATCAGACGCTTGAAACCATCCGGTAGATGTTCATCAGTGTTGTTATTGACTGAAATGAACTTGCTCTGATCGTCCCGTTTTAATTCGATCACGTAAATGATATTATTATCGGTATCATCTTCCCGGTCGAAACCATACGAATCGTCCATCTTTTCCAACTTACTTCCGGCTATCAATTTGGCAAATATATCAAACTCCTCCTGTGTCAGCTTACCTTCTTCAATGAGAGGCCTTGCCTTTCCTTCATACTTATCAAAGAAATAGTTATATCGGCCGATTCGGTAAGTGGAATCCGGATTCAACTGGAATTCGACCTTAAAATTATTGATACTCTCCATACTATATCTATAGGTGAAATCTTTCAGGCCGGAAGAGTGACTACAACCGATTAGGCAGGATAGAAATAAAACAAATAGACACAGGTTGAATATTTTTGACATCATTGTTTCTTTTATATTGGGAAGTCGCCTTAAAAAGAGACCAAAATACTAATAATAAATTCACTTAAACTACAATCAGACTGAATAACGATTAAAAAGAGGGTACAATCCCAATGTGACAATACCCTCTTTTTGAAATTATCCTATTCATCTCCAGGGAGCCGGCTGCACCAAATACGGGTTACCACTCTCATCTTCTCCCATGGTCTGTATTTGCCCTTCCGGTAATGGGAACATGGTCCTGGCACTACTCAGTGTGGAAGCCGTAGCAAATTTGGCTAGGAAATTCCTTTCAAACTGAATATAATCACCCAGCTCTTTACTCATATATTCTCCACCCCAACGAGCCAGATCAAACCAACGCTGCCCTTCCATTGCCAACTCCAGCTTACGTTCCATACGAACAGCCTTGATACAGGTTTCCTTATCGCTGAATGCCGCATGGGTTGAAGGATAGTTTTCAATCTTATAATTGGCAGCAGGTGCACCATCTATCTTAATGATATTCACCTCTAATGCAGCACGGGTACGTATCTGATTCACCAGATCCATTGCTGCTGCCAGTTCATTGTCATTGGCCAGACATTCAGCATACAACAGTATCATATCCCGAAGGCTCAAATACTGAAGATTGATAGCTGATCCCGGTGCCCATCCGTCGTGCAAAGCTCCTCCGGCTAAACCCTCATCCTGTTCTTTTTTGGTGTACACATGTTTCTTGGGCAGAAAGTATCCGCCATTGGCCACATCCCGCACCCAGTTATTTTGGGGTAACCCCCAATCCTTGTATGGAATACCGAAGCGTCCAACTGCGAAATCGAGACGGGGATCTACCGGAACATTATTGTTCACCGATATCGGGGCTTTTTCATCGCTCGATATATTTCTCACGGTTACATAGGGTGCGCTTCTGTATGAATTATCCAGCAACGGTAGTCCATCCGCTCCCACTTTAAAAGAGTTGGCAAGTTCGTTGGAAGGTTGGTAAAATCCACAGCAACCACCGGGCGATCCATCTCCTCCGTGAGGATAACAAAGCGACAATCCGCTATTTGCATTATTGTAATCGGATGAGAATTGTACAGCAAATATGGACTCTTTCCCATTATCGCGATAACTTTCAAAGTTGGCACTCAGGTCATCTTCCAAAGCATATTTCAGCCCATTGGATGTCACCCCGTTATCTATCACATCTTTTAAAATAGGCTTGGCAGTTGCCAGGTCACCCTTATGCATTAAAATCTTCGCCTTCAATGCTTTGGCAGCCCAATGATTGGCCCGGCCAGGGCTATCCTGTGTGGCGGGCAGGTCACGAATGGCAATGTCAATATCTTCAATTACCTTGGGATAAATATCAATATCGTTATGCACCTTGGGATCATTGTCGGTAATGGTTTCATCTACCCAGGGGATATAAGGTCCAAAAACCTTGATTCCTTCAAAATAAAACAATGCCCGGAGAAAATATAATTCGCCATTCCTTGATTTCTGGAAAGCCTCGGGAAGTTCTTCCACCTCTGCCATTGTCTGTAGGGCAATATTCACCCGTTTTGCCCCTTTATATACCCACTGATATTTTTCATTAATATATCCGTTGGTAGGCAATGTACTATACATCTCCATTTCATTCAATACCGACTGGTCATTAGCATCAGATCCCTTATTGGCATCTCCACCGTACATTCCTCCGAATGTCCAGTTAAACGGGGTAGCACCCCATCCGTTTTCAGTCAGATTTGCATAGGCATTCACCGTTAAAAGGTCAATACCCGTCTGGTTTTTCAAAGCTTCATGATTAATACTTCCCTGTGGATCTTTGTACAGAAAGTCTTCCCCACAAGAACCCAGTAAAACGATTACCGAAATAACCAGTATATATAATTTATTTTTGTACTTCATTGCTCTGTAATTTAATGTGATTAAAATTCAAAATTAACACCAAAGAGGAACCTCATGGTCGTAGGCCATCCACCGGCATCAAGTCCTCTACGGAGGTCCGAACCACTACCTGTTCCCGTTTCCATATTAGTGATCTCGGGATCCAGACCGCTGTATTTGGTGAATGTAAGCAGATTTTCCGCCTGAATATACAACCGAAGGTTGGAAATGGTTGCTTTCTCCAGTAAAAGTTTCGGGAAAGTATATCCCAGTACGAGATTTTTCAATTTAAGGAATGAACCGTCTTCCACATAATAAGATGAAGCAACGGCGCCACCCCAGTTATCTTTAGAGTCAAGCACCGGCAGTTTAGCTTTGGAATTGTCCGCTCCTTCTCGCCAGGAATAATCCCTCATCGTGGTCGAACGATTTCCTCCGAACAACGGGAAATCGGTAAAATATTTGGTATTATTGAACAGATCATTCCCAATGGTAGAATACCAGAACATGGTAAAATCCCAGTTTTTATAGGTCAATGAAGCATTCAGGCCGGCTACCAGGTCCGGATGCGGGTTTCCGATTACTGTACGGTCGTACGAATTGATCACTCCGTCAGGTACGCCATCGGGGCCGCTTACATCTTCAAACTTAAATTTACCAACATAGGACCCGGGATTACCGGTTATACTGGCTTTGTCCGTTCCGTATGGTACCGGCGAATTCAATACATCATCCTCGTTTTCATAAAAACCAATGATATTGTAACCAAAAAATTCAGAGATTGCACGCCCTTTAATAGTTCTGGTTGCAGAAGTGGAAAGACGGAATCCATCTCCATATAATGCATAATCATCAGCATCGGACAACTTCAGTACTTTATTCTTATAGGTGGAAAGGTTTAATCCGAGATCCCAGGCCAGATCGCCGGCTCTATCACGGTAGTTGAAACTGAAATCGAACCCTCTGTTCTGCATATCCCCATAATTGATATAGGGCCGTCCGATCTCCGTATTGGCTAATGCCGAGTAAGCAGCCTGGATCAACATATCCGATGTAATCTTATTATAAAATTCGAATGTGGAGGAAAACCGCCCTCTTCCGAAAGTAGCATCCACACCGATATTGGTCATCTTGGTTGCCTCCCATCGGGTGTCTTCATTTCCATAAGTAGCCAATCTGTATCCCAGATTCGACCCGGTATTCGCACCACCCAAATCGTAGTTCGTATTCTCGGGAGTTGTACCAAAAAGCATCGCGTAATTAGTCGCACGGGGTATTTCGGCATTACCGGTATGACCGTAACCAACACGCAATTTCAGGTCATCCAACCAGCTTCTAGTATTTTCCATAAATTCCTCTTCCGATACACGCCAACCGGCAGACATGGAAGGAAATGTTCCATAACGGTTCTTTTTTGAGAAACGTGATACACCGTCACGACGAACGATCCCGGTGAACAGGTATTTATCTGCAAAAGCATAATCAGCACGTCCAAAAACACCAAATAGGGCGAATTCCCCATTGTACCAGGAGTTATTGGTCCGTTGATTGTCGTTTTCACCCATTGCCAGCACCCATGTATTGGGATTGTCTTCATACAGATAATTATAACGGCGCGCTTCCATACCTCTTCCCAACCCGTCACGAATGGCTTCCGTTCCCAGCACCACGTTCAACGAATGGACATCCTCCAATACCTTGTTATAGGTAAGGGTATTGGTCCAGACCCACCGGAAATTGAAAGAAGCTGCCTCCTGAAAATGGTTGTTACCGGGACTTTCAGAGAATTCAAGATTTTTCTTACTGATATAATAACTGTAAGCATTGGTATAATCCAATCCGAAACTGGTGCGGAACATCAGTTCTTTCATCAAATCGATTTCCGACCATATATTTCCGAAGATACGTGAATTACTCCAGTAATTATCCTTATTCCTCTCCTGTATCGCTACAGGATTCTGCCAGTTACCCGTACCGGTGATCTTCGAACCACCCCAGTTACCGAAAGTATCTTTTACCGGAACCCAGGGCGAGGCACGATATACCCATGAATACGGGGTGCTTTCGGATGAATTGCTGGTCAGTCCCTGATCTTTCGTCCATGTATATTGCAGGTTTTCACCTACGCGTAACCACGGCCGCACATCGAAAGATGTATTGAGACGGGTTTGATAACGTGTATAATAAGAATGAATAACCGTCCCTTTCTGATCGAAATAATTCAATCCCATCAGATATCGACCTTTTGCTCCTCCACCAGAGAGCGTCAACTGATGATTTTGCATTGGTGCTACCCGGTCCACAGCATCCCACCAGTCGGTATCTGAGAACGGAACAATCTGGTTATCGGGGAAATTATAATTATTGATATTGATGTTCTGGCTTCCCTGGGCACCTGTTGTAGTCAAGTAATTCGGAATTTTTGGTTGAGCCCCTGAACCAAACTGGGCATGCTCGGGAACACCTGTCTCACCGCGCAGGTCAAACGAATTTTGTTGCGATTCCCACTCTATAGCTAACCTATCCATGGAATTCAGCAGGTCATACCTTTTCCCTGTCTTTTGCACACCATAATAGGCGTCGTAGGTAAGTTTCGGCTGTCCCGATCCGGTTCCTCTTTTCGTGGTGATCAGGATCACACCGTTCGCGGCCTGTGCACCGTAAATAGCTGCCGAAGAAGCATCTTTCAACACCTGCATGCTCTCTATATCATTCGGATTCAGACTGCTCAGATTCTGATTACGGGTAGAAACTCCATCAATCACATACAGCGGCCCGTTATCATTTACCGTATTAATTCCACGGATACGTACCATAGTAGCCGAACCGGGAGAACCGGTCTGTCCGATATATACCCCCGGCGTTTTACCCTGCAACTGTTGCGCAGCCGAAGCGCCGGAGGAAGCGAGAAGTTCTTTCGTATCCACAACCGCTACCGAACCGGTGATATCTCTCTTGGCCTGCGTTCCATAACCGACCACTACAATTTCCTGAAGACTCTCCATATCTTCTACCATCACTACGGTGATGGAGCGGTTACTCCCTACAAGCACTTCTTCCGTAATATAACCCACATAGGTAAAGACCAATTCCGAATTTTGGGAAGACACATTCAATGTGAAATTCCCTTCGGAATCGGTAACCGTGCCGTTCAGGGTTCCCTTTTCGACGACATTCACCCCGATCATCGGAGTGCCGCCGACATCAGTAACCGTACCCTGAATACGTGTTTGCGCAAACATTCCCAGGGATATTATCCACACAGATGCGAATAACCACCCTCTCATTAGATTTAACATTCTTTGTTTCATACTTTCATGTTGTTTGAATTAATAATTAAAAATGTGTATTTGATTAGGTACCAGGCAAAATAGTTTTGCCTCAATATTCATTCCGCTGATATTGAATGCTTTCATTCTATTAATTCTCCCTTCTCCACAAAACCGGACAATACATCAGGATTACCTGTGGAACAGAGGATAAATCAGCCAGTCAGCTTTAAGTTGGTTTATTGATAAACAAGAGTATCAAATGGTTTCTAAGCATAATTTAAAAAATTAGATAAGTGAATAACAGTATTACAAAACCTGTTCCGAACAGTTTTTCGAAACAGACAGCAGATAAGCAGAGACATGACAAACACCTGCCGTATTCCTTTGAATCACGGCAATATGATATTGCCCGGAACATCCAATAAATGTCCCGGAATATTTTACGGAGCCTGATGAAAATGGAACAATCCTCTTTTTTTCGGGGAATATGCGAATGGTATCTATAACGGATAACAAGCCGGAAACGAAATAACCTGGCTCTCGCCGTCTCGAAGGAAGGATCTGTTGATTTTAAACGACAAGGGAAGGATTTAAAAATCTCTTCAAATTGGTTAAATAGCGTAAAATACCCCCCCCCCCCGTCCGTTAATATTCGTTAACATGCAGAAAACGAAAGGATAAGAGGCTGATATTTTCACGCTATAAGTCATTTTGTTTTACCTTTTGGTACAAATTTACATTTTTAATTAAAACAAAAATAAATATATTAATCAATTTATGCAAATAAAAAATGCATTAATTTTTAATCAAGGTTCTTATTTCTAAAAATAAAAAATACAACCCCTATATATAATATTAATATTCAATAATATAAAAGAAAGGATTTATTTCGAATAATAATTGCATACTTCTTCCATTTTAATCACCGTCTCTTTGCCTTGCACAGAATTTAACACTATATCGTTAATAAGAACAAAAAGAGTTTCACCTCATTTATATAACAACATACCTTACCTTCAACCTTTTTGTTTTTCTATTGAATAACACTCCTCTGAATCAAGAGTAAAACATCAAGGGTCAGGAATAAAGGTTGTTTTAGAGCCGGGATTTCTCAGCTAAAATCAATCTATAGTTCTCCAAATTCACAGAAATGTAACGGATTTGTGGATTTAATAATGTATATTTGTTTTAATAATATTACAAACAATTACCAGTATGGACAAAAGAATTTATCTAAGTCTCTTATTTATCTTATTTATTGCCGTTTATGGCTGGTCACAAACTGAGATCATCGCCCACCGTGGTTACTGGAAGACCGACGGTTCGGCACAGAACTCCATTGCAGCCCTGATGAAAGCCGATTCCATCCATGTATATGGCTCTGAGGTAGATATATGGCTCTCTTCTGATGGTATTCCGGTGGTAAATCACGATGCTGATGTCACTCTGGAGGGAAAGAAGCTGATTGTACAGGACACACCGGCCGCTACGCTCAGAAAGGTAAAACTTGCCAACGGAGAACCACTCCCGACAATGGAAGAGTACCTGAATGCTTTCTCCCAATGCAAGCACACCAAACTGATCATTGAGTTCAAAACGCACAGATCAAAAGAGATGGAGGATGATCTGGCGAAGAAAGTGATCGATATGATACATGAACGCGGACTGCAGGATAGAGTGGAATATATTTCTTTCGGAATTAATTTTGTACAGCAGGTCAGAAAACTCGATCCGGACGCACCGGTCTATTATCTCAATGGCGATTTGTCACCACGTGTGCTTGCTAAAATGGGGTTGAGCGGATTCGACTATCACTTCAACGTGTTGTATCAAAAACCAGAATGGGTGAAGGAAGCACACGCGTTGGGGCAAAAAGTAAATGTATGGACGGTGAACAAACCAGAAGATATCCAAAAGATCATTGACCTGAAAGTAGATTATATTACCACCGATGAACCTTTGCTGGTAAAAGAGATACTACAGGCACAATGATTTTGAAACGGACTGCAAAAGAGTAAAAAAGTGGCGGGCATATATATCCATATTCCTTTTTGTAAAACCCGGTGTACTTACTGTGATTTTTACACCGGTACCAACGAAACGCAGATGGATGCTTTCGTCGATGCACTCTGTGCCGAAGCCAGGATAAGAAAAGATGAGATTCCGGAACAGGTGAAGACCGTTTACTTTGGCGGTGGAACCCCTTCACGACTCCGGCAGGAACATTTCGACAAGATATTCGATGCACTACAGCACCATTATTTCATTGCCCCGGAGGTGGAGATCACGGTGGAAGCAAACCCCGACGATCTTTCGGAGGCGTATGTGGAGATGCTCTCCCAATTACCTGTCAACCGCCTCAGCATCGGCATACAGAGTTTTGACGACGAAGAGTTGAAATTCCTGAGTCGGCGGCATTCAGCACAGCAGGCCATCGACACCGTGAAGAGATGCCAGCAACATGGTTTCGGGAATATAAGCATCGACCTGATGTATGGATTACCGCAACAGACAGAGGAGATTTGGCAGTATAATCTGGCACAGGCCATTGCCCTCGATATCCCTCATATCTCCTCCTACCATCTTATCTATGAAGAGAAAACAAAAATGTACAGGCTTTTACAAGCCGGCAGAATAAAACCGATAGGTGAAGAGGTCAGCACCACCATGTTCACTATGCTGATTGACCGGCTCACCTCGCATGGATATATCCACTATGAAATTTCAGCATTTGGGAAAGAGGGTTACTTTTCACGACATAACAGTTCTTATTGGAAGAACGAGAAATACCTCGGTTTAGGGCCGGCAGCCCATTCGTTCGATGGTGACAACCGTTCCTTGAATGTGCCGTCACTTATCCGGTATATCAGAGGTATAGAATCGGGCATATTGAACCGTGAAACAGAATATCTGAGCCTCAGTGAAAAATATAATGAAACCGTGCTTACTGGTCTGCGTACTATGTGGGGACTCGATCTTAGGGAACTTATAACCCGCTTTGGTGATGAATTTTACCGCTACTGCTTACAAAATGCACGAAAGTACCTTGACAGGAATCTGCTCAAAACCGAAGACGACAGGTTGAAACTGACCCGCGACGGTATCTTTATATCTGACGGTATTATGAGCGACCTGATGTGGGTCGGTTAAGTGATTACTCTACTTCCAACTGATTCTGGAAATCATAAAAGGTTTTCCTCATCAGATCAGCCAATGACAGTTGATAATTGATATACGCTCTCAGGTGGGATGTATAAGCATTGTTCAGACGATTCCTCTCCAACGCCAACCCCTGACTATCAATGTCCCCGTCAGAAAACCGCTGGCGTGTTATCTCAAAACTTTTTTCGGCAACCACCACATTTTTTTCCAGCACCTGCAATCTTTTTAAATTGCTGTTGATGCTGGCAATAAGATTTTTCACTTCAGTCTCTATTTCCCTTTCAACCTCTTCTTTCCGATAATTGTATTGTTTTAACCGCGATTCGGAAGCTCTTACCAAAGCCCTGTTTTCTCCCCAATCGAGGATGGGTATTGTAATGGTCAACCCCACACCATAACTGGAATTTCTATCTATCAGGTTTCTGTATGAATTTCTAATGGAAGGGAAAAGACCAATATCGGTTTGCTGATCTATACCGGCTCTTTCAAAATAAGCGTCGATACTCCCTCTGATCATTCCGTTTGATTTCTGCTGCTTTATGTTCAACTTCTGCAATTCTATCTGGATCTCCTGTTCTCTGACTTCCAACCTGTTTTTGAGTGCCATCTCAATAGCCTTCTCAGGATCGACTACTATAATCTGATAGTTTAACTCATTGTTCAATGTCACGCTATCATCCAAATTCAACCCTAACAATTCTTTGAAGGAGTTTTTGGCAGACACTTCATTTAAAACTGCAATATCGTGATTGTTTTGCGCTTCGGCCAAATCGACCTCCATCTGTAAAGCATCTACTTCACGTATCAATCCGGCAGCATATTTGTTCTGCGATATTTCATGTGCATCCATTTGCCTTTCCAGGTCGAGATGGGCGATCTCCGTACTTCTTTGGAGCGACAATAAATTATAATATGCGCTACTTACCTGATATACAAGATTCAATTCTTCCCTTTTATACTGTTTGTTGGAGCGTTCGTAATCAAGTTCCGCTCTTTTAAGCGTTGACCGGATATTATTGTATGCATAAAAGGAATGGAGCGGCTGACTAAATCCAATACGGGAACGCAGACGGGAAGAACGGAAATTGCTATTTAAATTTTCTCCACTCGATAACATATTCTGAATAAATATATTACCATCTGTCGGCAAAGGCTGGTTGATAGTCAATATGGTGGAATAACCCAGCTCTTTCACAGGATAATAAAAGGTAATACCCGTGGTATCTTTCCAGCTTTCAATAGTTTCAGTGTATTGAGGAGCTCCAATGGTCATATCGATATGCGTCTTCAACCGGCTGGTAGCGGACTTCAAATTATATTCGGCAATTTTAAGGTCTTCTCCTAATTTCAACATACTGTAACTTTTGCTCTTAGCTATCTCGATACTTTCTTCCAAAGTAAGGGTATGCACCGACTGACTATGCAATAACAGTGAAGAGACACATAAATATGTACAGATTAAAAACAATTTTTTCATAAGATTCTATTGATTTGGGAATTAATAAAAAGTGAAAAGTGAAAAACTAAAAGTGAAAAGTAAATATTAGAACCAAGAGTCAAGGACCAAAAATCAAGACTTTTAAATTTCTTTACTTCTTCACTTCCCAATTCTAATTTCTTAATTCTAATTTCTAACTTCTAATTATCAACTTAATTGTTTTCTTTTAAGATTCGGCTTATCGGAATGGATCATCCCGTCTTTCAGATAAATATTCCGATGGGCATAGTCTGCTATTTCCTGTTCATGCGTAATTAAAATAATGGTGTTTCCTTCTTTGTGCAATTCATCGAACAGCCTCATGATCTCTACTCCTGTTTTAGAATCGAGCGCTCCGGTAGGCTCATCCGCCAACAATATC
Source organism: Proteiniphilum sp. (assembly GCF_034331125.1). Taxonomy (NCBI): domain Bacteria; kingdom Pseudomonadati; phylum Bacteroidota; class Bacteroidia; order Bacteroidales; family Dysgonomonadaceae; genus Proteiniphilum; species Proteiniphilum sp. The sequence goes on along the minus strand of NZ_JAXQGC010000047.1, from coordinate 281 downwards.
CCGGGATTGGTTACCAGAGCCCTGGCAATAGCTACTCTCTGTCGCTGTCCGCCACTCAATTCCGAAGGTTTATGATGCAACCGGTCAGACAACCCTACCCTTTCCAAAGCTTTCAATGCCTTTTCCCGGCGCTCAATACCCGGTATTCCCGCATAAACTAACGGCAATTCCACATTCTGAATGGCATTCAACCGGGGCAGCAGATTAAAATTCTGAAAAATAAAACCTATCACTACTGACCGGATAAAATTTCAGAAAAAAATGGGGCTACCGCCTCAAGG